>NZ_JBNNHG010000233.1:0-3393 GCF_050268705.1 Stenotrophomonas sp. NPDC077659
GCGAGGTGCCGCTGCCGTTCCAGGCCGATGCGACGCTGGCCGGCGGTGGGCTGCGGCCAACGGCCGTATCCACCTGGGCCACGCGGTCAACAAGATCCTCAAGGACATCATCGTCAAGTCGCGCTACCTGGCCGGCTTCGATGCGCCCTACGTGCCGGGCTGGGACTGCCACGGCCTGCCGATCGAAATCGCGGTGGAAAAGAAGTGGGGCAAGGTCGGCACCAAGCTCGACGCGGTGGAGTTCCGGCAGAAGTGCCGTGAGTTCGCCGAGGAGCAGATCAACATCCAGCGCGCCGATTTCAAGCGCCTGGGCGTGACCGGTGACTGGGACAACCCGTACAAGACCCTGAGCTTCGATTTCGAGGCCAATGAGATCCGCGCGCTGGCCAAGGTCGTGGCCAATGGCCACCTGGTGCGCGGCGCCAAGCCGGTCTACTGGTGCTTCGACTGCGGGTCGGCGCTGGCCGAGGCGGAAATCGAATACCAGGAAAAGGAATCGCCGGCCATCGACGTGGCCTACGCTGCGCGCGATGCGCAGGCGGTGGCGCAGGCCTTTGGCGTGAGCCTGCCGGGCG
Organism: Stenotrophomonas sp. NPDC077659; assembly: GCF_050268705.1. Taxonomy (NCBI): domain Bacteria; kingdom Pseudomonadati; phylum Pseudomonadota; class Gammaproteobacteria; order Lysobacterales; family Lysobacteraceae; genus Stenotrophomonas; species Stenotrophomonas sp. NPDC077659. The sequence continues at coordinate 576 of NZ_JBNNHG010000233.1, forward strand.
ACGTCGAAGTGGCCGTGCCGATCTGGACCACCACTCCGTGGACGTTGCCGGCATCGCTGGCCGTGTCGCTGGGCGCTGACATCCGCTACGTGCTGGCCGAAGGCCCGGCGCACAACGGCAAGCGTCGTTGGCTGGTGCTGGCCGCCGCTCTGGCCGAGCGCGCGCTGCAGCGCTATGGCGTCGAAGAGGTGGTGCTGCATGGTGAAACCACCGGTTCCGCGCTGGAAAACCAGCTGCTGGCGCACCCGTTCTACCCCGAGCGCCAGATCCTGGTGCTCAACGGCGAACACGTGTCCGACGAGGATGGTACCGGTGCGGTGCACACCGCCCCCGGCCATGGCCAGGAAGACTACGTGGTCAGCCAGAAATACGGTCTGCTGGATAAGTACAACGCTGGCCAGGTGACCCCCATCGACGGCCGTGGCGTGTACCTGGAATCGACCCCGCCGGCCGGTGAGGTGGTGCTGGCTGGCCAGCACCTGTGGAAGGCGCAGGAGGCCATCGTCGGCGTGCTGCGCGGCAACGGTTCGCTGCTGGCCTTCCACCCGATCCGCCACAGCTACCCGCACTGCTGGCGCCACAAGACGCCAGTGGTGTTCCGTGCCACGCCGCAGTGGTTCATCTCGATGGACAAGGCCAACCTGCGCAACGACGCGCTGGCCGCCATCGACACCGTGGGCTGGTTCCCGAGCTGGGGCAAGGCACGCATCCAGAGCATGGTCGACGGCCGCCCGGACTGGACCATCTCGCGCCAGCGCACCTGGGGCGTGCCGATCGCACTGTTCACCCATCGCCAGACCGGCGAGATCCACCCGCGCACGGTGGAGCTGATGCAGCAGGTCGCCGACCGCGTCGAAGCCGAGGGCATCGACGTGTGGTACTCGCTGGACGCGGCCGAACTGCTGGGCGACGAAGCGGCCGACTACGAAAAGGTCACCGACATCCTCGACGTCTGGTTCGATTCGGGCGTCACCCATGAAGGTGTGCTGGCCGCACGCGGTTTCGGCAAGCCGGCCGACCTGTACCTGGAAGGCTCGGACCAGCACCGCGGCTGGTTCCAGTCCTCGCTGCTGACCGGCGTGGCCATCGACCAGCGTGCCCCGTACAAGCAGTGCCTCACCCACGGCTTCACCGTGGACGAGCACGGCCGCAAGATGTCCAAGTCGCTGGGCAACGGCATTGAGCCGCAGGACATCATGAACAAGCTGGGCGCGGACATCCTGCGCCTGTGGATCGCCTCGGCCGACTACAGCAACGAAATGTCGCTGTCGCAGGAAATCCTCAAGCGCAACGCTGATGCCTACCGTCGCCTGCGCAACACCGCGCGCTTCCTGCTGGGCAACCTGGATGGGTTCGATCCGGCCCAGCACCTGCGCCCGCTGAACGAAATGGTCGCGCTGGACCGCTGGATCGTGCACCGCGCCTGGGAACTGCAGGAAAAGATCAAGGCGGCGTTCGACAACTACAACATGGCCGAGATCGTCCAGCTGCTGCTGAACTTCTGCAGCGTGGACCTGGGCTCGCTGTACCTGGACGTGACCAAGGACCGCCTGTACACGATGCCGACCGATTCGCATGGTCGTCGTTCGGCGCAGAGCGCGATGTACCACATCGCCGAAGCCTTCACCCGCTGGATCGCACCGATTCTGACCTTCACCGCCGACGAGCTGTGGGGCTATCTGCCGGGCCAGCGCGCCGAACATGTGCTGCTCACCACCTGGTACGACGGCCTGGCGCCGCTGCCGGCTGATGCGCAGCTCAATGCGGCTGATTTCGACCAGCTGCTGGCCGTGCGCGAACAAGTGGCCAAGGTGCTCGAGCCGATGCGCGCCAACGGTGCCATCGGCGCGGCGCTGGAAGCGGAAATCACCATCGCCGCCAACGAAGAGCAGGCCGCGAAGTGGCAGCCACTGGCCGATGAACTGCGTTTCCTGTTCATCAGTGGCGATGTGCAGGTGCGCCCGGCGACCACCGACGAAGTGTTCGTCAGCGCCCAGCCGACCGGCAAGACCAAGTGCGTGCGCTGCTGGCACCACCGCGCCGACGTGGGCAGTGATGCCGACCACCCGGAACTGTGCGGCCGCTGCGTGAGCAACATCACCGGTGCCGGTGAAGTGCGGAGCTGGTTCTGATGAGCAGCCCGCGCCCGAATCCCAATGCACTGGTCTGGCTGCTGCTGTCGGCCGCCATCATCGGCCTGGACCAGTGGTCCAAGGCCTGGGTGCTGTCCAGCCTACCGGAGTTCCAGCCGGTAGTGGTCATCGACGGCTTCTGGAACTGGTACCGCACCTACAACACCGGCGCGGCATTCAGTTTCCTGAGCGACGCTGGCGGCTGGCAGAAGTATTTCTTCACCGTGCTGGCCATCGCCATCAGCGGCCTGATGGCCTGGTGGCTGCGCAGCACCGCCCGTGGCAACTGGAAGGCGGCCGTGCCGTACGCCCTGATCATCGGCGGTGCCATCGGCAATGTGATCGACCGCCAGGTGCACGGTCACGTGGTCGATTTCATCCAGTGGTATATCGGTGACCACGTCTGGCCGGCGTTCAACGTGGCCGACTCGGCCATCGTGGTCGGTGCAGTGGGCATCGCCCTGTTTGGCCTGTTCGACGGCAAGTCTGCCAAAAAGGCGGATAATGCCAGCCCGAAACCGTAAGCCGGCCGCTGCCGGGAGACTGAACTGATGGATGTGCTGCTCGCCAACCCGCGTGGTTTCTGTGCCGGTGTCGATCGTGCGATCGAGATCGTCAAGCGCGCGATCGCGCCCTGGCGCTGCGACAGCGCGGTCTGGCGCAGGTCTTCCACCTGCGGGTCGCGC
>NZ_JBNNHG010000234.1:0-3316 GCF_050268705.1 Stenotrophomonas sp. NPDC077659
GGAAAATGTTGACTGTGGCGCCTCGCGTGGCGACTGGTATTTCAGCAGCCTGCTAGGTTTTCCCGAAAGCATGGTTCAACGAACAGACGCAGATGGATGAGTTCCGGCGACTGGCCTCGCGGGCGGCAGGCTGAGTAGTGCGATGAATGCGGTGGGCGGAGCGTGGTCAGGGAAAATTTTAATGGCCCACCAGCAACCGCACCAGGGTGCTCTGATCAATCCTCGCTGAGTCGTGGATTTTCAGCACCTGAGTCATCCGGGGCCATCGGACGCAACGGATTCGATGCTGGAGGCGCGCTTGGCTGAGTGCCTGACGCGCTATCAGCCTTTGCATGAAGAGTTCCGCAAGGGTAAGCCTTCCCAGGCCGATCACTTCATCGCAGCAGGGCTACCGGAACTGATTGGGCCGTACACGATGCTATGCAGCTTCACCCACAGCGATCTGACTGCGTTGGCGCTTCGGCACCAAGGCGAGCGCGGGATGATCCTTCGCGCGCCCGTAGACTACGACGTGTTGTTCCTCGTCCTCTCTCTCGCCACCTACTCGCTGCTCCACGCTGCACGTGCATTGGAAGCGGTGGTCTACCTACCCGAAGGGAGCTATGACCTTCACATTGCGAGGCTGGAAGCGCTACAGGACGAACTCATGGTTCTCAGGCCCGAGTTGCCGGAGGCCGACCAGGCAAACGAAAGCCGCCCGGAGGCGGCTAGTGCACAGTGAAATGCGGGCAACAGCCGCGCAACAAAAAGCCCCCGCCGTGAGGCAGGGGCTTTGGTCGCTACAGAGGGCAAGGAAGGTAGCCTTCCTTCTACCAAGGTACGGGCTTATGCGGCCCGAGGGCTGATTTCGTCAATGGCGTCGGCCAACTCCGCACTGGTCGTCACCAGGTCGTAGTTGGACTGCAGGTTAAGCCACACCTGGGCCGAGGTACCAAAGTAGCGCCCAAGGCGCAGAGCGGTATCGGCAGTTACGCCGCGACGGCCTGCGATGATGTCGGAAACGCGGGCCGGGGTAACGTTAATTTCATGGGCCAGAGCGCGGGCGGACATGCCCAGCGGGGCTAGAAATTCGACGGACAGGATCTCTCCCGGATGAATTGCGGGGAGCGCGGTGGCGATTTTCGCGTTGGCGCGTGTCATGGACTTGATAGTTTCGCCGCACGTTGCGTGCGCGGCGCCTCCTATTTGAGTGTGAATGCTTACGGAATGTTCCAATTGTATGAAGCTGAAATTCAATTCTTAAATGGAAATCTACGTGATGGCGGACTGAGGGTCTTACTTGGAGGCCCGCGCCGGTGTTACCCGGCGCTCCCTCTCCTTAGTGGTAATCGGTGACTTCTACATCGTAGGCGTCACCATCCTTCCATTTGAAACAGATGCGGTACTGATCGTTGATGCGGATGCTGTGCTGCCCAGCTCGGTCGCCTTTCAGGGCTTCCAATCGGTTGCCGGGCGGTGACTTCAAATCTTGTAACGCCACCGCAGCATTCAGATACACCAGTTTTATCTGAATCTGCCTCTCGATACCCGCCAGCTTCTTAACCGTCTTACCGCTGGCTATTCGTTCGGTATCTTTATGCCCATACGTTTTTATCACCGGCGCCTCCTTTTCGTAGCGACAGGCGTATCGTATACCGATACACGGTACATTGCAAGCCCTCCCCTTGACGCCCAAGCCCCATGCCGGGCGGAGGCCCCCAAATGGGGGCGACCTGCCAGCCCCTAAGCTGCAGCGCCCAGCTCGAAGGGGTTGAACCGGATCACCTCATCCCCCAGCCATTCGTTGAGCGCGGTCAGCCGCGTCTGCAGGGGGGACAGTTCCATCGCAGTCCACACGGTCGCCGCCTCGCGGATCGAGCCGAACCCGCCGCTGTTCTGCGGCACGATGCCCAGTAGCTGGGGCGGTGTGCGTAGGGAGGCCAGCATGTCGTCACGGGTCACGCTCTTGATGCCGGTGAATTCATCCTTCGCCGCAACCTCGCTGACGGGAATCAGCTTCAGACCATCCTTGCTGCCGCCCGGCGAGTGCAGGAACAGGTTGCGGAAATTGCCCGGCCCGCGAGACTCGCGCAGCGCATTTCGGATGCCGTCCACATCGTCCTTCTCGGTCAGGGAGTCGGTCAGGTACAGGATGAACCCGGCATGCGAGCCGTTGTTGTAATACTTCCGGCGAAACAGCGTCGCCGATTCGTTCAGCAGGGCCGACTGAACAGCGGGCATCCATTCCGGCAGCCCGTAAATTTCCTGGTCAACATCTGCCTCTCGGAGCTGGAACACATCGCCGCGAGCAAACTCATGCTCGATCTTGCCGGCGCGGATCTGGAAGAACTCGCCCGGTTCCACGCCTCGGCGCACGTACTTGGCCAACGGCACCGCCAGGGAGTGATTGACACCGGACATAGCGCGGCGGCGCTCGACATAGGCCATGCCGAAGGTGATGTAGTCCAACGCCAGCTGTGCGAACGCCTCACGGCTCAGCAGCTTGTGCGGCTTGAACGTGCTCACCAGCATGTTGCGCTTGAACGTCAGCCCGCTGTGCAGATACGGATTGGCCCGAGTGGTGCGGGACAGCCCATGCAAATCCACCGGCGGCTCGAAGTAGCGCCCGTTGCGCCAGCATTCGAGGTAGTCGAGGATTCCGCGCGAGTCCAGCACCGGTGTGGGGTCGCCGAAGGTGAACGCCTCAACGCCGGCAGGTGCGGTCATGGTGGCGCCCTGGTCAGAGTCAGTCATCAGAAAATCTCCATGGAGCCGCGTGCAGCGGTGCCGCCTTCCAGCGGTTCATTCTGCAGTGCGTGCATAAGCGCCCACGCCAGATCGGCGTGGCCTGTGGTGCGCGAGCGGCCGGCCGTATAGGTGACCTGGCGCCCGCTCGGGGTAATGGTCTTTTGGATCGCCAACAGCGACTGCGTGAGGTCGGTCCAACCCGTGTCGTATTCCAGTCGCTCGTTCTTGATGACATCGAACGCCTTCAGCACCAGCCGGGTCTTCACCTCGGGGGAGTAGTTGAAGATCGTCACGCCGGGGAAGAACTGGCGCACCAGCTGGGCCACGCCGGTGCCCATGCCGGTTGCGTCGATGCCGATATAGGTCACCCAATACCGCAGGGTGGTGCGCTGACGCTGGGCGCGGACAAGGGCTACGACGCAGCCGAGTTCGTGGAGGCGTTGCAGGAGATCGCAGTAGCCCCGCACATCGCGCAGAACACCAGCAACCGCCGCTCGGCGGTTCCCGATGATGTGGCTGCAAGCGATGGCTACGCGATCTCGCAGATGAAGCGGAAGTTGATCGAACAGGGCTTTGGTTGGGCCAAGCT
>NZ_JBNNHG010000235.1:0-3285 GCF_050268705.1 Stenotrophomonas sp. NPDC077659
CCACCCGCATCAATCCGCTTGCGCTGGGCGATGCCGTCTCCACCCTGGTCAACGACCCACCGCGCCAGAATGCCCGGTTCGCGCTTGGGCAGGTCGCCGCGCATCGGGAATTCGGTGGCTGGCAGGTTCAGGGTGGTCTTGTAGTCCTGGCTCACGCAGTGGCTCGCAATCTGTGTTCGGAAAGGATGGCACGCGCCTGGTCGGCGTCGCGGTGCATCTGGTCGGTCAGTGCCGCCAGATCATTGAATTTTTCTTCGTCGCGCAGCTTGGCGACGAACTCCACGTCGATGTGGCGGCCATACAGGTCGCCCTGGAAATCGAACAGGTGGGCTTCCAGCAGCGGCTCCACGCCCTCCACCGTCGGCCGCGTGCCGAAGCTGGACACCGAAGGCCACGGCTGGTCGAATACGCCGTGCACCCAGGTGGCATAGATGCCCGACAGCGCCGGGGTCTTCGGGAAGCGCAGGTTGGCGGTGGGAAAGCCCAGCGTGCGGCCGAGCTGGCGCCCACGCACCACCCGCCCGCTGATGGCATAGGGGCGGCCGAGCAGGTCGTTGGCCTGGGTGAAATCGCCGGCCTGCAGCAGTTGGCGGATGCGGGTGCTGGAAATACGCTCGCCATGCAGGTCGACGGCTTCGATCTCGCCGGCAGTGAAGCCGAGCTCGCCGCCCATCGCCTGCAGCAGGGCCAGATCGCCGCGACGGCGGTTGCCGAAGCAGAACTCCGGGCCGATCCACACTTCGCGCGCGCCCAGGCGGTGGGCCAGCAGCTGGCGCACGAAGTCCTCGGCCGGCATGGCCGCCATCGCCGCGTCGAAGCGCAGCAGGCCGACCGCATCGACGCCGAGTTCGCGCAGGATCTCGACCTTGCTGCGCGCCAGGGTCAGCCGCGGCGGCGGCGCGCCCTGGGCAAAGAATTCACGCGGCAGCGGCTCGAAGGCCACGGCCACGGCGGGTACGCCCAAGGCGCGCGCGCGGGCGACCGCGTGACGGACCAGCGCTCGATGGCCCAGGTGGAGGCCGTCGAATGCACCGATACAGACCACGCTTCCGTTGGGGAACAGCTCCCCGCCCTCGATGCTTCTGAACAGCCTGCTCATCAACTCTCGTTCCGGCCCACCCGGGGCCGCCGCTTCAATGGTGTAACCCTGAAGTATAGCCGCCGTGGGCCACGATCAATGCCCGCGCAGGTCGCGCGGGCGGAAGCCCATGGCCAGCATGGCCAGCAGATAGGTCAGGCCGCCGCCGCCCACCAGCAGGATCAGGCCGCCGATGCGGTGCCATTTGTCCATGCCGGTGAAGTCCGGCACCCAGTGCAGCAGGGCCAGCAGCACGCCGACCATGGCCACGCAGGCCACCAGCAGCCGCACCAGGTAGCCGCCCCAGCCCGGCCGGCGCTGGTAGACATCGGTCTTGCCCAGCCAGTACCAGAGCAGGCCCAGGTTCAGGTAGCTGGACAGCGCACTGGCAATGCCCAGCGCCAGATGCAGGCCAGGCTGCTTGCCGATGGCCTCCATCACGCCCTGCGCCTTCAGCGCGTCCGGCACCATCACCTGGTACAGCACCGCAAGCAGGGCGAAGTTGAACACCATGTTGGCCACCAGCGCGGCCACGCCGGCGCGCACCGGGGTCTTGGTGTCCTGGCGCGCGTAGAACGCCGGCAGCACGACCTTCAGCAGGGCGAACGCCGGCAGGCCGAAGCTGAGGCCGTACACCGACAGCGCGGTCATGCGGGTGTCGAACGCGGTGAACTGGCGGTACTGGAACAACGTGGCGATCAGCGGCTCGGCCAGCAGCACCAGGCCGAGCATGGCCGGCACGGAAATCAGCAGTGTCATCCGCAGGCCCCAGTCCAGCGAGCGCGAGAAGCCTTCACGGTCGGTGCTGACGTGATGACGGGCCAGAGCCGGCAGGATGACCGTGCCCAGCGCCACGCCGAACACGCCCAGCGGCAGTTCCAGGAAGCGGTCGGCCAGCGACAGCCAGGACTGCGAGCCGTCGGTCAGCTTGGCGGCGATGAGGGTGTCCAGCAGAAGGTTGATCTGCGCCACCGACGAACCGAACAGGGTCGGCACCATCAGGGTCAGCACCTTGCGCACGCCCGGGTGGTTCCAGCCCCAGCGCGGCAGGGTCAGCAGGTTGATGCCCTTCAGCGAGGGCAGCTGGAACAGCAGCTGCAGCGCGCCGGCGGCCAGCACCGCCCAGCCCAGCGCCAGGATCTGCGTTTCCGGGGTACCGCCCAGCCGCGGCGCCAGCCACAGCGCACCGGCAATCATGCACAGGTTGAGGATGACCGGGGTCAGCGCAGGCATGGCGAAGCGCTGGAAGCTGTTGAGCGCGCCGCCGGCCAGCGCGGTGAGCGAGACGAACAGCAGGAACGGGAAGGTCAGGCGGAACAGGTCGACCAGCAGGGTCTGCTTGACCGGGTCCGTATCAGCACCACTTGAGAACACCACCGCCAGCTGCGGTGCGAAGATCAGTGCCAGCGCGGTCACCACCAGCAGCGCCCCGCCCAGCGTGCCAGCGACGCGGGACATCAGTTCGCGCAGCTCGGCGTGGCTGCGGGTTTCCTTGACCTCGGTGAACACCGGCACGAAGGCGGTGGAGAAGGACCCTTCGGCGAACAGCCGGCGCAGGAAATTGGGTATCCTGAAGGCAACCCAGAACGCATCGGTGACCGCATTGGTGCCGAACGTGGTGGTGATCACCTGGTCGCGGACAAGTCCGAGCACCCGCGAGACCATGGTCATGCTGCTGAACGACAGCAGGCCCCGCAACATCTTCGGTGAACTCACTCAGCGTCCCTCTTGACAATCGACTTGACGTGCATTTCTCGGGCCATCATACTAGCCAGCTTGCTGTTCCCATAACACCGATTTTTTCAGGAAACCACCACCGTGGCCAATATCAAGTCCGCCAAGAAGCGCGCCAAGCAGACCGTCGTGCGCAACGCGCGCAACGTGGCTCAGCGCTCGATGCTGCGCACCGCTGTCAAGAAAGTGATCAAGGCGCTGGACGCCAATGACGCCGCCGGCGCCGAAGCCGCCTTCGCCGTTGCCCAGCCGATCCTGGATCGCTTCAGCGCGCGTGGCCTGATCCACAAGAACAAGGCTGCCCGCCACAAGAGCCGCCTGAACGACCGCATCAAGGCCCTCAAGGCCGCCTGATCCGGCGTTGCCGCCCTGCCCTTTCGGGGTGCGGGCAGCAGACAAAAGCCCGGCCCCGGCCGGGCGACGCGCTACGGCCAAGCCGCCGGGCTATGGAACGAATACTTACGCCGTCGGCG
>NZ_JBNNHG010000236.1:0-3265 GCF_050268705.1 Stenotrophomonas sp. NPDC077659
TCGATCTTCGGCCTGGCCGCGGGCATCTTCCTGCTGCAGACCGCTGACGTGCCGGAAGTGATCTGGAGCCACACCGCCGAGCGCGCGCTGACCCTGGAACGGGTGTGGGGCATCCCGTCCGATGACATCGCCGCGCTGGACAAGGCCGGCATCGACCGCAAGGCGCTGGCCGCCTAGGGCGTGCGGGTGTTCTACACCCAGGTGTTCCGCGACAACTTCTTCCACGCCGATGCGCATGCCGGCAACATCTGGGTCGACACCGATCCGTCGCGGCGCGACAACCCGCGCTTCATCGCGCTGGATTTCGGCATCATGGGCCAGCTCTCGCAGGAAGATCAGTACTACCTGGCCGAGAACTACATGGCCATCTTCAACCGCGATTATCGCCGCATCGCCGAACTGCACGTGCAGGCGCGCTGGATGCCGGACAACGTACGCATCGATGATCTGGAAGCGGCGGTGCGGTCGGTGTGCGAACCGTACTTCACCCGCCCGCTGTCGCAGATCTCGCTGGCCGAGGTGCTGCTGAAGCTGTTCCGGGTGGCCCAGCGCTACCAGCTGACCCTGCAGCCGCAGCTGATCCTGCTGCAGAAGACCCTGCTGAACATCGAAGGCGTGGGCCGCCAGCTCGACCCGCAGATCGACATCTGGGCGGTGGCCAAGCCGGTGCTGGCCAGGATCCTGCGCGAGCGATACAGCCCGCGCCGCGTCGTGCGCGAGATCGGCAAGCGCCTGCCGGAAATCATGACCCACGCGCCGGACATGCCGCGCCTGGTCCACGCCTGGCTGACCCAGCAGGTGGAAGGCCGCCACGAACTGGCGATGCGCTCGCGTGACCTGGTCACCCTCGATGCCAGCCTGCAGCGCCTGCAGAAGCGCGCGGTCGGTGCCATCACCGGCGTCGGCCTGCTTGCCATCGCTACGCTGATGTACGTGCTGCAGCCGCCGGGCTGGTACTGGGGCGACCTGCCGGTACTGAGCCTGGGCGCGGCTGCGCTGGGTGCCTTCGCTCTGGCCCGCGCCTGGTGGCGGTGAGCACCGGCTCTGCAGGTAGGTGCCAACCTTGGTTGGCACGCTTTTTTCTGGTCGCGCAGAGCAGCCGAGCATGGGCTCGGCTCTACACTGAAGGGGGCGCCCTTATAATCGCGCGGTGAGCACCGAACCCGACACCCTCGCTGCGGTCGAGACTGAAACCGCCCCCCTGCAGCTGCTGCACCTTGACGAGCGTCTGGCCGTGGTCAACAAGCCGGCCGGGCTGATGGTCCACGACAGCAAGCTGGCCCGTGGCGAAGACGATTTCCTGGCCGACCGCCTGCGCGAGCAGCTGGGCCGGCCGATCTTCCTGGTGCACCGCCTGGACCGCGCCACCAGCGGCTGCCTGCTGCTGGCCTTCGACCGCGACACCGCCAGCGCGTTGGGCAAGGCGCTGATGGGCGGCGAGGTCAGCAAGGATTACCTGGCCATCTGCCGTGGCTGGCCGGCCGAGGAGGCCTGGCAGGTCGACCACGATCTGGATGGGGGGCCCGGCAAGCCGGTGAAGAAGCCGGCGGTGACCGATTTCCAGCGCCTGGCCACGGGCGAGCTGTCGGTTCCCGTGGGCGATTTCGCCCGTTCGCGCTATGCGCTGCTGCGCTGCCAGCCGCTGACCGGTCGCTTCCGGCAGATCCGCCGCCACCTCAAGCACCTGTCGCATCACCTCATTGGCGACACCAGCCACGGTGATGGCCGCCACAACCGCAACTTCCGCATGCAGGGCGTGCACCGCATGCTGCTGCACGCCGAACGCCTGCGCTTCCCGCACCCCGACGGCGGCACGGTGGACGTGCGCGCGCCGGTGGATGGGCAATTCCAGAAAGCTCTGGACCTGTTTGGCTGGCAGGTCGCCTGACGGTAGTGCCGGCCGCTGGCCGGCAACCGCATGACCTCATCCAACCGAGGTTGCCGGCCAGCGGCCGCCACTACCTCATTTGGTTTCCGGCTCGTTGAGGATCGCCTGCATGTCCTTTTCCAGGTCAGCCATCAGCGGCTTCATCTTTTCCTGGATGGCGACCATCACGTTCTGCATCAGCAGCGGGGTCTTGTCCAGCAGGCTCTGCCCGGCCGGGCTCTCGTAGAACTCGGCCATCGCCAGCACGTCTTCCTTGCTGAAGCTCTTCTTGTAGAGCTCCACGTACATCGGCCGCAGCTGCTGCCAGGACAGCGCCTGGGTCAGGGTGGCGGTGGTGCGCTGCTGCATGCGCTGCAGTTTTTCGGTCTGCTGCGCAGTAAGCTGGCGCTGCCGGGCGACGTCCTGGAACTGCTGGCGCTGCATCGCTTCCAGCTGCGGCAGCATGCCATCCAGCAGGCTCTGCGCGCGCGAAGCGGCCAGCAGGCGGTTGATGTCGGCATCGGTGGGCGCCGCGGCCAGGGCCGGCGCGCTGGCTGCGGCCAGTGCCAGCAGCAGCACGGTACGGCGCAGGCAGGTGGACAGGGCGGGAATGAAGCGGGTCATGCGAAGCTTCCTGCGGTACATGGGACGGCCAGCATACCCGCTGTACAGGCGAAGGCGGCGTGTTGGGTACCTGATCGGCGGCATACGGTGCGCGATGGCGGCCACGGCAACGCGGCTGCCGCTACAATGCGCGGATGGGCAGTGGACCGGTCACCATCAGCGCGCACCTTGAAATCCCCGACGGCGAGATCGTCGAGCGGTTCGTGCGCGCCAGTGGCGCCGGCGGGCAGAACGTCAACAAGGTCTCCACTGCGGTGGAACTGCGTTTCGACGTGGCCAATTCGCCCTCGTTGCCTGACCCGTTGCGCGAGCGCCTGCTGGCGCGGCGCGACCGGCGCATGACCGGCGAAGGCGTACTGGTCATCGATGCGCAACGGTTCCGCACCCAGGATCGCAATCGCGAGGATGCGCGCGAGCGGCTGGCGGCCTTCATCCAGGCCGGGTTGAGCGTGCCCAAGCCACGCAGGGCCACCAAGCCGACCCTCGGGTCGAAACTGCGTCGTCTGGACGCCAAACGCGGGCGCGCGCAGATCAAGCGCGGGCGCTCATCACGTGACTGGGAGTGATTGCTTGAACAACCCGACACCGTTGCTGCCGGCCGTTCCGCCGAGCATGCCGCAGGTCAAGTCCAACCCCTTCCTGCGCTGGCTGGCGCGCTGCACGCTACGCCTGGGGGGTTGGAAGGTGACCGGCACCCTGCCGGACATCCCCAGGCTGGTCTTCATCATCGCCCCGCATTCGTCCAACTGGGACGGCCTGTGGGGCATGGCCGCC
>NZ_JBNNHG010000237.1:0-3233 GCF_050268705.1 Stenotrophomonas sp. NPDC077659
ACCTCGCCCTTCTCAACAGCTGCGACCGCGCTGAAGCATCGTGCTAATCAGGATGCCTCAAAGCACTCCAAGCACTGTTGCATTTCGTCGTCTCAGCCTTCCCATGCAAGGTGTAGGTCCCCGCCTAGAATGCATGATCTCTGTCTTCAGTTCACGAGGAGTAACCGGGTTGATCAGTGGGCGACTTGCGATTGATCTACCGATGGGGCCCTGGGGAGAGTCAACCAAAACTCTTCGGCAAGCAGCCGAGCGCCGTATTGCGTTGGACGTTCAGCTTGACTCGGATGGTTCGATCCAAGCCCTGCGCAATGTAATCGATGCGCTTGCGCAAGACCACGAACTTCGTCCTCTTCGTTGGTCAGTGGCGGGACGAACCAGCGGTGCGAAGAGCGATATGCAGTTCATGGCTGCACATGGTTTGCCCTACGCCTTGGAATCACATCGGACTGTCGACATCTCAAGTGACCAAGCAATCGCCTCAGGGGCTCTGGTCTGCTCGGACACCCCAGTTCGCAGCGCGCTGGGGGCCGGCCTAACCCTGGTGGGCGGAACCGAGTTTAGGACCGGCGAGGCGATTTGGAGGGAGATCCAGTGCCTTGTTGACAGCCGATTGCATGCGGTCTCGTCCTCTGGTGGTAGCCACCTCATCACACGCGAAGCTGCGCTGCGAATCTTCACGCGCAATGCCGCCTGGATCTCGTTCTCAGAGGCAGACCGGGGATCGCTTACCACAGGGAAGTTCGCAGATCTGGTTGTACTGGATCAGCCCTATCTGACTATGCCCGCAGGTCGCATTCACACAATTCGTTCGTTGCTGACGATGGGTGAAGGCCGTGTCGTGTTTGAAGCCGAGAGCCTGAATTCTGAATAGGAAAAGGGCCGGCGGTGCACGGGCGCGCCAGAGTTGGGCGGCAGTTCATCGTTCATCCCATAGGACGGTCAGGCCAGAATTTGGATCTACACATCGACCGCTCTCGCTTCTAACGTCGTGCCTAGCACACAACGGCTCAGCCGAAAGAACTCCAGGAGCAAGCAGATGAGCGAGTTCGACATGCTGGCCATCCTTCGAGCCAAGCCTGGACGCGAAGAAGGGCTCTGCGAAAATCTCATCAGACTGGTTGGCCCTTCTCGCGAAGAGGCCGGGAATCTGCGCTATGACCTTTATCGAGACACTGCCGATCCGGCCCGCTTTGTCTTTGTGGAGCGTTGGGCCAGTCAGGCAGACCAGCAGCAGCATCACAATTTTGGCCCCCACATACAGGCGTTCCACAGCGACGGCGCCGCCGACATCGACTCGCGTGAAGCTGTGTTGCTACTTGAGCGATTGACGTAAATCCTCGCCCTGCTTGGGCAATCCTCCCCCCAATCCCTGCCCCCGCGGCAACCCGCCGCCATCTCCGGAGTCCTGCAATGTCAAGTGAACCGATTCGTGATCCGAAAAATGACCATCTTCTGACCCCGCAAAACTCGGCGTTTATCATCATCGACTACCAGCCGGTGCAGGTGAACTCCATCGCATCGATGGATCGCCAGTTGCTCGTCAACAATATCGTTGGGTCGTCGAAGGCCGCCCTAGCCTATGGGCTGCCGATTGTGCATTCGACCGTGAACGTGAAGACGGGTCTCAACAAGCCGCCGATCCCGCAGCTGCGCAAGGTGCTGGCCGACTATCCGACCTATGACCGTACGTCGATCAATTCCTGGGAAGACGTCGAGTTTCGCAAGGCGGTGGAGGCCACCGGTCGCAAGAAACTGATTATGACCGCTCTTTGGACCGAGGCCTGTTTGACTTTCCCGGCTTTGGATGCGCTGAAGGAGGGCTATGAGGTCTACGTGGTGGTCGATGCTGTGGGTGGAACATCCGTCGCAGCACACGAAGCGGCGCTGCGCAGAATCGAGCAGGCCGGTGGCCAGCTGATCAGCGTTGCGCAGTTGTTCTGCGAACTTCAGCGCGACTGGCAGCGCAAGGATACGGTACCGGATTTCATTAAGATGTTTGTTGAAACCGGCGGCACGGCTGGTATCCAGTTCTCGTACGACCTGGCCGAGTAAGCGTGGAAATGAGGAGGCGCAGCTTTGGCTTCGCCTCCTCCCAGTTGATGGAGTAGTAGTGCGATGCATTGGACTTCAGCGTCATTCTCAACATTGCACGTACGATCGCTCCTCACGTCTTGGCTCCAAACTGATCGCCCGCGATTGCTGCACGCCTTCAAGGCCTGTGCAGCGCTTGTGCTGGCGCTGTGGGTCTGCATGCGCCTGAACTTGGCCCCGCCTCGCACCGCCACCGTCTCGGTGGTGATCCTGATGATGCATCAGCATGTTGGCATGGTGATCGCTCGAGGCGTCTATCGTGCCGTGGGCATGCTGGTGGGATGTGTGGCTGGAGTTTTGCTTGTTTCAGCCTTTGCGCAGGCCCCGCTGCTGTTCTTCTCCGCACTTTCTATTTGGATCGCGCTGTGTGTATTTGGCGCGGCCTACTACCGAAACTACCAAGCTTACGGGTTCGTACTAACCGGCTACGCGACGGCGATCGTCGCCATTCCCGCATGGAGTGCGCCGTACCTGGTCTTCGATAACGTCGTGCATACCGCCAGCGAAGTAGTCATTGGGGTGGTTGCGGCGGCGCTGGTCAGTGCTCTGGTATTCCCCCTTCACGTCAAGGAGAACTTGTTCGCACTTGGCCATCGTCACGCAAGCACATTCATCGGCTTCATCCGCGACTCCTTGCGTTGGCGCCCGAGCGAAGCGCACCGAGAAGTGAGCCGACAGCACTTGCAGCTGTTAAGCGAGAGGACGCAGATCGAGCAGCTGCGCAGCGCTGCAATCTTTGAGGATCCAGCGTTGAGACTGGCGGCCCCTTTGATGGCTAGCCTCAATCACGATTTCCTGAATGCCGCAGCTGGCTTCCATATGATGCGGCAGATTCGAGCGCGTGTCGCAGGCGTCCACGATCAGAGCGTGCTGGCCGTCGTCGATGAGCTGTTCAATGAGCTCCATCGACTCTTGCCGGAAGCAGAGGGCGATGGCCCGGTTCCGATGGATCGCATCCGCAGGCTTGAGCATGACCTGGGGGGATTGGTAGTTTCATTGCCGGGCACAATCTCTCGGCTACGCGCCGAAGCCGTCAAGGACCAGGAGCCTGAGAGCATCTTTTCCGCTGCTGCTTCGGCAATGTACTTCCTGATTAGCACGATGCTTCAGCTGGAAAGACAGGGACATTGCGCAAGGCGCGC
>NZ_JBNNHG010000238.1:0-3102 GCF_050268705.1 Stenotrophomonas sp. NPDC077659
ATGGGCAACGCGGTCAAGTTCACCGACAGCGGTTTCGTCCACCTGAGGGTGACGGCCGAGTTGGACACCTTGGCCATCGCCACGGTCTCGAAGGTCTTCTTCAGTTCGGCGAACACGTCACCGCCCGGGCCAGCGGCCTGGGAGGCGCGCACGGCCAGTTCCTTCAGGCCGCCACCGGCCGGCAGCAGGCCGACGCCGGCCTCGACCAGGCCGATGTAGCTTTCCAGGAAGGCGACAGTCTTGGCGCTGTGCATCTGGAACTCGCAGCCGCCCCCCAGGGCCAGGCCGCGCACGGCAGCCACCACCGGCACCAGCGAGTACTTGATGCGCTGGCTGGTGCGCTGGAAGTTGGCGACCATCTCTTCGAACTGGTCGACCTTGCCGGCCTGCAGCAGGCCGAGCGCACCGGCCAGATCGGCACCGGCGGAGAAGGGCTCCTTCTGCTGCCAGATCACCAGGCCCTGGAAGTCGTTTTCGGCGCGGCTGACGCATTCCTGCAGGCCATCGAGCACCTGGTCGGACACAGTGTTCATCTTGGTCTTGAAGCTGACCACGGCGATGCCATCACCGTCGTGCCACATGCGCAGGCCGTCGTTCTCGAACACGGTCTCGCCCGGCGCGAACTTTTCGCCCAGCAGCGGATCCGGGAAACGCTGGCGCTGGTACACCGGCAGCGACGAACGCGGCAGCTTGGCGTTGCGCGACGGGCTGTAGCTGCCCTCAGCGGCGTGCACGCCGTCGCGGCCATCGAACACCCAGTCCGGCAACGGGGCATTGCTCATGCTCTTGCCGGCGACGATGTCATCGGCGATCCACTGTGCCACCTGCTTCCAGCCGGCGGCCTGCCAGGTTTCGAACGGGCCCAGCGACCAGCCGTAGCCCCAGCGGATGGCCAGATCGACGTCGCGGGCGGTCTCGGCGATGTCGGCCAGATGGTAGGCGCTGTAGTGGAACAGGTCACGGAAGGTCGCCCACAGGAACTGCGCCTGCGGGTGCTGGCTTTCGCGCAGCTTGGCGAATTTGTCGGCCGGATTTTTGATCTTCAGGATCTCGACCACTTCCGGCGCGGCGGTGCGGTCGGCCGGGCGGTAGTCCTGCTTCTCCAGGTCCAGCACCATGATGTCCTTGCCGACCTTGCGGAAGATGCCGGCGCCGGTCTTCTGGCCCAGCGCACCCTTGGCAATCAGCGCGTCCAGCCACTTCGGCGACGTGAAGTATTCATGCCACGGGTCGTTGGGCAGGGTGTCGCCCATGGTCTTGATGACGTGGGCCATGGTGTCCAGGCCGACCACGTCGGAGGTGCGGTAGGTGGCCGACTTCGGGCGGCCGACCAGTGGGCCGGTCAGGCCATCCACTTCATCGAAGCCCAGGCCGAACTGCTGGGTGTGGTGGATGGTGGACAGGATCGAGAACACGCCGATGCGGTTGCCGATGAAGTTCGGGGTGTCCTTGGCGTACACCACGCCCTTGCCCAGGGTGGTGACCAGGAATGCTTCCAGGCCTTCCAGCACGGCGGCGTCGGTGGTGGTGGCCGGGATCAGTTCGGCCAGGTGCATGTAGCGCGGCGGGTTGAAGAAGTGCACGCCGCAGAAGCGGTGGCGCAGCTGCTCGGGCAGCACGTCGGCCAGCTTGTTGATGCCCAGGCCGGAGGTGTTGGAGGCCAGCACCGCGTGGTCGGCCACGAACGGGGCGATCTTCTTGTACAGGTCCTGCTTCCAGTCCATGCGCTCGGCGATGGCCTCGATGATCAGGTCGCAGTCCTTCAGCTGCTCCAGGCCGGATTCGTAGTTGGCCGGGGGTGATGGCTTCGGCCAGCGACTTGCTGGCCAGCGGCGCCGGGCTCAGCTTGCCCAGGTTGGCGATCGCCTTCAGCACGATGCCGTCGGCCGGACCTTCCTTGGCGGGCAGGTCGAACAGCACGGTATCGACGCCGGCGTTGGTGAGGTGGGCGGCGATCTGGGCACCCATGACGCCGGCACCCAGCACGGCGGCGCGGCGGACTAGCAGGGAATTGGACATGGTGTAGGGCCTTTGTTGGTCAGCAGTTACTGGGTGGAATCAATGGAAGCGGGCACGGCGCTGTCACGTGCGGCGGCGCGGAACCCGGCTTCGGCGAAATGGATCAGTTCGTGGGCGGCATTGGCACGATGCGCCGCTTCGGTGACACCGGCGGGTCGCTTGATCAGCCCGAAATCGGCCATGGCGTAGGTCAGCGAACCGGCGAGGAAATCCAGGCGCCAGTACAGCTCTTCCTTGCTCAGGCCCGGCACGCATTCGGCGATGGCCTTGCCGAACGCGCGCAGCACGTGGCCGTAGTGGTCGGAGAGGAACTTGCGCAGGGTGTCGTTCTTCTCGGCATAGGCGCGGGCGATCACCCGCACGAAGGCGCCGCCGCTCTGCCGGTCCTGGGCCATGGCCAGGGCCGGTTCGACGAAGGCGGCCAGCACCGGGCGCAGCTGCCCGGGGTGATCGCTGCGGGCGCGCTCCAGCTGCGCCAGGCGCACGCGGGTCATCTCGTCCATGCGCCGGCGGAAGACCTCGTTGACCAGGTTTTCCTTGGAACCGAAGTGGTAGTTGACCGCTGCGATGTTGACGTCGGCCTGGCTGGTCACCTGGCGCAGCGAGGTGCCGGCAAAGCCATGCAGGGCGAACAGCTCCTCGGCGGCCCCGAGGATCCGGTCCTTGGTCGAGAAGTGGGCGGGCTTGGCCATGCGGTGGCGGACCTTAATCAAACGATTGTTTGATACTAGGACCAGACGGGGGCGTATGGCATTTTGCAGTGCAGCAAATCGGCCGGGGTGGTCAGATTCCACTCAGGTGGGTGAATGGGGTAGTGCCGGCCGCTGGCCGGCAGCCCCGAGGTTGAATGGCGCCCAATGCCGGCCAGCGGCCGGCACTACCACCCGGCCGCGTTATCTTTTATAATTCGCCTACGTTTATCAGGCTAAGCCCGCGTCCCGACGCGGGTTTTTTTCATGTTACCCTTCGGGCCATCAGCGGCCCGATTCCATTGGAGACATCCCATGGCGCTGGAGCGCACCCTTTCGCCTGCGCCAGCGTGCCGACCTGGTAGAGATCGGCCGCATGCGGGTCGTCGGTCTC
>NZ_JBNNHG010000239.1:0-3059 GCF_050268705.1 Stenotrophomonas sp. NPDC077659
AGCGCGCCTTGCGCAATGTCCCTGTCTTTCCAGCTGAAGCATCGTGCTAATCAGGTGAGGCATTGTATCCTCCAAGCTCTTTTCGACCTCCCGCTCGTACGCTCCGTTGGGGCCGCTCGTAGCACGATTTGAGCAAGGCAGCTGACTGCCCTCTTCCAGCGGCCGACCAACCTCAGAGTTGGTCAGACTCTCCTGTGACATGCGCGCACTGCTTGAATGCTGCCATTGGCGCCTTGTCTGATCGAGATGCTGGGGACTTCCAAGACCGCGAGACGATGACTCCTGAAGTAGCCGTAGCCCAGTCCTGTCGATGAGTCCGGGAATCACAGTCCGCTGATGCAGGTCGATCACTCTAGTGCCAGGGCCTATGTGATGCCGTACCCAACGATCGCTACCGACTGCCAAAACTCTTCCATTCAGCACGGCAATCGCAGTTGCGCGGGGCGAGATCGTGTCTTGCGTCAGCACGTTTCCGTTATTCATAACAAGCTCCGCCCGGACTGGAGGAGCCGCCTTGGTTTCAAGCGGTTCAGCGAACACGAAAAGGCAAAAGACCAGCAGGAAGCTCATTGAAAGGCCCCTTGGATGGCAGTAAGAGAATTTAAGCGCCGGCGTGTTCCGGCAAGTCATTCTTCAATTGCAGCTAGTGGCTCGAGCAGCAAGGCGACGCGACGGCCAACCTTTCCCTGTTCCAACGACGCCAAGTCGCCCCGGTGGCTCACAGATCACGCCCGCCCCAATTGGGACGAACGCTCGATCCAACGCCGCGGAACTCACCCAGTAACTGCTTATCAATCGCAATTTCCGCAACAAGATCGAGCGAACGCCGAGAACGCCTCATCGGGGGAGAATCCGCGACACCTTCATGCCAGTGCGCGCAGTCCGTCGAGCCATACTAAATTGAATAAGCCGGCGTACGGAGACTAGCTGCCAATCTGTCCGAATCGCCCACTGCTATAGTCGGAGAACGCTTGGGCGATTTCCTCTTGGGTGTTCATGACGAACGGCCCATGGCCCGCGACAGGTTCATCAATGGGTTCGCCGCTAAGCAGCAGCACAATCGAATCACAATCGGCCTCAATAAGGACTCCTTCGCCCTGCCGGTCGAGAAGAACCATCTGAGCGTCACCTACACTACTGCCACCGTTGACCCGGACTGTACCTTTCAAGACGATGATGGCAGTGGTCCACCCATCTGACGCCGGCAAAGGAGTTTGAGAGCCAATTTTGAGCCGCATATCCCAGACATTCATCGCCGTCTTGGTACGCGCGGGTCCGGTTACGCCCCGTAGCGTGCCCGCAATCACCCTGATCGATCCCGCCTCATCTGCCAGCTCCACGGCGGGTATTTCACCACTGGTGATTGCTTGATACTCAGGGCGTTCCATTTTTCTGGAGGCAGGGAGATTCACCCAGAGCTGGACCATACTCAGAATGCCACCGCGCTTCCCGAACTCGGAAGAATGGAATTCCTCATGAACAATTCCGGACGCTGCAGTCATCCACTGCACGTCCCCTGGACCAATGGCTCCGCCAGCGCCTGTTGAATCGCGATGGGCAACTTCACCTTCGTACACAATGGTGACCGTCTCAAAGCCTCGGTGCGGATGCCGCCCGACACCTCGCCGTGCGTCTGTTGGACTGAACGCATGAGGCCCGGCATAGTCCAACAAAAGGAATGGACTCAGGTGACGCCCATGGGTGCTATATGAGAATACAGTCCGGACCGGGAAGCCATCCCCCACCCAATGGGGATGTGACCCACTGTAGACACCTTGGATTGCTTTCATTTAAAGCCTCGCGAGGCGCCAAAGGTCAAGCGGGAAGATAGCCTCGAGATGTTGGACCTGGTAGATGTCGAAATTTGCCATCAGAGTCTCATGCCGAGAACAATAGCGGGGCCTACAGTCCACCCCGACCCAATGAGCGCACCCAAATGCATGATTTTAATGATTTATTCTACTATGCGATGGTAGTGGAGCATGGCGGATTCGCTCCAGCGGGGCGCGCCATCGGCGTTCCCAAGTCCAAACTTAGCCGACGAATCGCGCTACTGGAAGAGCAACTAGGCGTCCGGCTGATACAGCGCTCGACGCGTCGCTTTGCCGTCTCAGAGCTCGGCCAACTCTTCTTCGCTCGTTGCAAGGCAATGCTGGAGGAGGCAGAGGCCGCTCATGCCTTGGTCGCGCTCAATCAAGCCGAGCCATGCGGTGCGCTTCGCCTCACTTGTACAACCGACTTGCTGGCGGGGGGAGTGAGTCGAATGATCGCCAGTTACGTGGCCAGCCACCCTCGGGTCAACGTTCAACTGAAGGCGTTCAATCGACCGGTTGACTTGATTGCTGAAGGCTTCGATGTTGCAGTTCGCCACAGTAGCGGACAACTCAACGACTCAGAATTGGTTCAACGGGTACTGGCCAGACGCCGGCGAGTCTTGATCGCGAGTCCGCAACTGCTAGCCACGCAGCCCCCTCCCTCTGGCCCAGCCGACATATCAACCTATCCGACATTGGATTTTGGCAGTACGCCCGGCTTGCACGAGTGGGTATTTGAACGGCAGGACGGGGCCAAAGCCAAGGTTCGTCATGAACCTCACTTCCTCACCGACGACGTTTACTCAGTGGTGGAGGCTGCCCGACGAGGTGCGGGCCTAGCAATGGTTCCACTGGCCCTTGTCAGGGACGATGTCCGCGACGGACGACTGGTTCAAGTTCTACCAGAATGGAACTGCCCCGAGCAAGTCATTCACGCAGTGCTTCCGAGCAGGCGCCACATGCTTCCTTCCGTGCGAGCTTTGATAGATCACTTGGTAGAGCAGTTCGCCACTATGTCGCTGGACGAGCAAAGCGATAAGCCGGCGCAATGACTAGGTGAGGTGGCTGAGCAAGTCGCCGACCTGGTGCCCCTCCCCTGTCTGGCCTCGAACTTTGCACTGACGCCCGGCCGATTAGCAGGCTGATGAAATACCTCTCAGCTCGTAGACTACTTGAGTCGGAACATCACTCCTTCCAATGCGCGGCGTAGACGTCTTCAGCGAACAGTTGTTCACGGTCAAGCGG
>NZ_JBNNHG010000240.1:0-2959 GCF_050268705.1 Stenotrophomonas sp. NPDC077659
CGGGTCCATCGACATGCCGTAGCTGCCGTAGGCGTACTGGAACAGCGCGCCCTTGCCATCCTTCTGGTAGCCCTTGCGGTAAACCAGCGACACCGGCACCTTCACTCCGTCGCGTGCGGTGATCCAGATGCGGTCGGTTTCGTACTTCGAGGCGTCATAGCCGATGACCGGCTGCACCTTCAGCTGGCGGCGCTCGCCGGTGGCGGTGTTCAGTTCGAACACGGTGGTCGGGGTGGTCATCGAGGTATACACGTAGCGCAGCCACGGCGTATCGGCCTCGGTGTTGTCGCCCAGGCCCATCGAATACGCCGGCTCATCGGCCTTCACGTAGTCGCTGCGGCCATCCTTGAACAGCAGGCGGATGCGCTCCAGCCCTTCGGAACGTTCGGCGATGGCGGTGTAGTTGTCGAACAGCTCGAAACCTTCGATGAACACCGCATCGTCGTGTGCGATCCAGTCCTTCCACTGCGCGCGCGAGGTGGCATCGGTCGGGGCGGTGACCAGCTTGAAGTTCTTCGCCCCATCGTTGGTACGGATCACCCAGCGGCCGTCGTAATGGTCGGCGTCGTACTCGACATCGCGCTGGCGCGGGGCCAGTACGGTGAAATGCGTTGGGTCGCTGGCCGGCGCGTAACGCTCTTCCGAGGACACCGTGCTGTGCACGCCGATGGTGATGAAGCGATCGTCGCGGGTACGGCCGATGCCCATGTAGAAGCTGTCGTCCTTTTCTTCGTAGACGACGGTGTCGGCACTGGCCGGGGTGCCCAGCACGTGCTTCTTCACGCGCACGGTCAGCAGGGTTTCCGGATCGTTCTCGACGTACAGCACGGTGCGGTTGTCGTCGGCCCAGACCACGTTGCCGGAGGTGCCGGTGATGACATCGGGCAGCACCTTGCCGGTGGCCAGATCCTTGAAGCGGATGGTGTACTGGCGGCGGCCGACGTCATCGTCAGCCCATGCCAGCAGCTGGTTGTCCTGGCTGACTTCCATCGCGCCGACGCTGAAGTAGCCCTTGCCGGCGGCCATTGCGTTGACATCCAGCAGCACTTCCTCGGCGGCGTCCATGCTGCCCTTGCGGCGCGCGTGGATGGGGTAGTCCTGGCCGGTTTCGTAGCGGCTGTAGTACCAGTAGCCGCGCTCGCGTGCCGGCACGCTGGCATCGTCCTGCTTGATGCGTCCGACAATCTCCTTGTACAGCGTGTCTTCCAGCGGCTTCAGCGGGGCCAGCAGCTGGTCGGCGTAGGCATTTTCGGCCTGCAGGTAGGCCAGCATGTCCTTGTTCCCGCGCGTGTCGTCGCGCAGCCAGTAATAGTCATCGTTGCGGGTGGCGCCGAACGGCGCCTTGACCACGTGCGGGTGCTTGGCGGCATCCGGCGGGACGGGCGGGGTGGCGGCGGTAACGGTGCTGGTCATCAGGCTGGCAAGCAACAGGCATAGGGTGGATTTCATGAGATAGGGTTCCTTGAAGGGCAATGCAATGGCGTCCTTCAGCCCGAGTCTGGGTTGCGGAACGACTGCGGGCAACCCTGCAGATCGTCACGGTGACCATGCCTGCCGGTAGTGCCGGCCGCTGGCCGGCAACCTTACGGCCTGCAGGCGGATCGGTTGCCGGCCAGCGGCCGGCACTACCAGAGCGCGTGCCCCGGCATGCGGCGTACCATGGCCGCATGAGCACCCTGCCCCACCCGCCGGGCTACAGCCGGCGCAGCCATGAAATCGCCCCGTTTCACGTGATGTCCCTGCTGGCCCGCGCGCAGGCGCTGGAACAGGCCGGCCACGATGTGATCCATCTGGAGATCGGCGAACCGGACTTCACCACCGCCGAACCGGTCGTGCGCGCCGGCCAGGTGGCACTGGCGGCCGGCCATACCCGCTACACCGCCGCGCGCGGCCTGCCGGCCCTGCGCCAGGCCATCAGCGGTTTCTACCGCAGCCACTATGGGCTGGATATCGACCCCGAGCGCATCCTGGTCACCCCCGGCGGCTCCGGCGCGCTGCTGCTGGCCAGCAGCCTGCTGGTCGATCCGGGCCGACACTGGCTGCTGGCCGATCCTGGCTATCCCTGCAACCGCCATTTCCTGCGCCTGGTGGAAGGCGGCGCGCAACTGGTGCCGGTCGGCCCCGACACCGCCTACCAGCTGACCCCGCCACTGGTGGAACAGCACTGGAATGCCGACAGCGTCGGCGCCCTGGTCGCCTCGCCGGCCAACCCCACCGGCACCGTGCTGTCAGCCGATGAACTGGCCGCGCTGTCGACATCGCTGCACGCGCGCGGCGGCCACCTGGTGGTGGACGAGATCTACCACGGCCTGACCTATGGCCTGGATGCGCCCAGCGTGCTGCAGGTGGATGACAGCGCGTTCGTGCTGAACAGCTTCTCCAAGTACTTCGGCATGACCGGCTGGCGGCTGGGCTGGCTGGTGGCACCACCGGCAGCGGTGCCCGATCTGGAAAAGCTGGCGCAGAACCTGTACATCAGCGCGTCCAGCATTGCCCAGCATGCAGCGCTGGCGTGTTTCAGCGAAGAATCGATGGATATCTTCGAGCAGCGCCGCGAGGCGTTCCGGCAGCGCCGCGACTTCCTGCTGCCGGCCCTGCGCGAGCTTGGCTTCCGCATCGAGGTGGAGCCGCAGGGCGCGTTCTACCTGTACGCCGACGTCAGCGCGTTCACTGACGATGCGCAGGCCTTCTGCGCGCATTTCCTGGAAACCGAGCACGTGGCTTTCACCCCGGGCCTGGATTTTGGTTTCCACCGCGCCAACCAGCACGTGCGCCTGGCGTACACGCAGGACGTGCCGCGGTTGCGGGAGGCGGTGGAGCGGATTGCGCGCGGGTTGAAGCATTTCCGGTAGTGCCGGGCGGGGGGGGGGGGGGGGGGGGGGGGCCCCCCCCCCCCCCCCCCCCCCCAAGCAACAAAAACACCAAAGACACAAAGACAACGAAAACCAAAAAAACAACA
>NZ_JBNNHG010000241.1:0-2928 GCF_050268705.1 Stenotrophomonas sp. NPDC077659
TGGGCTGGGAACGTGAACTGTCCGCACAGGCCGGTACGTTGCACGCAAACGTGGAGCCGCCCGACGGTGTTCGAATCCCTGCCGCCGCTGAAGGGCGCGCGCTGGATCGCCATCGGCCGCCTGGACATCAACACCACCGGCCTGCTGCTGGCCACCACCGACGGTGAACTGGCCAACGCCATGATGCACCCGTCGTTCGAGGTCGAGCGCGAGTACGTGGTGCGCGTGCGTGCCCCGGAAGGCGAAGAGAAGGTCTCCGACGCCATCGTCGACCGCCTCGCCCGTGGCGTGGCGCTGGAAGACGGCCCGGCCAAGTTCGACGAGATCGAACGCATCGGCGGCACTGATTCGCATGACTGGTTCCGCGTCGTGGTGAAGGAAGGCCGCAACCGCGAAGTGCGCCGCCTGTGGGAATCGCAGGGCTGCCAGGTCAGCCGCCTGAAGCGCACCCGCTACGGCAAGGTCAGCCTGCCGCGCGAACTGGTCCGTGGCCATTCGGTGGAACTGCCGACCGCCCAGGTCGAAGCCCTGCGCGCGCAGCTGAAGCTGGAAGAAGGCGCGCCGTCGGCGCTGACCCTGCAGCCGGTGATCGGCCAGCGTCGCGCGGCCAAGACCACCGTGCGCGTGCGCGAAGGCGGCCGTGGCAATGCCTACGTCAACGGCCACAGCACCGCCGATGAAGGTCGCGAACTGCGCCGCTTCGACAACGTGCGCGAAGATCGCGGCCGTGGTCGCGGCGGCAAGGGCGGCGGCTTCAAGGGCGGCCTGACCGTCAGCGGCGAAGCGGCGGCCAAGCAGTCGCAGAAGCCGTTCAAGCAGCGCGCGCCGAAGAACGACCGTTCGCTGCCGGAAGGCAACCCGGCCGCATTCCGTACCTGGTACGTGCCGGATGGCGTCAGCACCGGCCCGAGCGGCCACCGCAACGTCGGTCCGGGCGCGCGTGGCCCGGGTGCCCGTGGTCCGGGTGCTGGTGCGGGTGGCCAGGGCCGTCCGTACGGCAAGCCGAAGGGTCCGGGTGCTGGTGCAGGTGGCGGCCAGGGCCGCGGCGGCTTCGGCGGTGAAGGCCGTGGTGGCGCCGGTGGTGGCCAGGGCCGTCCGGCCGGTGCGGGCAACCGCTCGCAGGGCCAGGGCAACAAGCATCCGTACGGCCATCCGGGCAATGCCCCAAGCTTCCCGTCCGACCACGCCAATCCGGGCTTCAACCCGTATGGCAGCGCGCGTCCGGCCGGCAACGGTCGTCCGGGCGGCAACGCCAATGCACGTCCGGGCGGCAATCGCGGTCCGGGCGGCAACCGTGGCCCGGGTGGTCCCGGTGGCAACCGTGGCCCCGGCGGCAACCGCAGCCCGGGTGGCCCGCGCCGCAGCGGCCCGCGCGGCGGCTGATTACTGACGGTGCCTCTAGAAGCAACCAGGCAACGTCCGTAATCCTTGCTACCTGCGGAAAGAACGCCGCGATCCTAACAGGATCGCGGCGTTTTGCTTTGTTGACGCTATCTCAACGAAGCCCATCCAGCAGAGCTCCGTAGTAGGCCAACTCCTGGCAGGTTAAGGCCAGGCGGCTGATCCAGCGAAGTCCAGGCGAGCCGCGTTGGATCCTTGAGAATCGCTGTATTCCTTGGCCTGTGATGGCGCCAGCCCGTAGCATTCAGCCCAGCATCATCGAGCCACGTATCCGGGCCTCCTATGGCTGCATTCCCTCTCCGCAATCTGCGCAGATTCCGGCGTAAATTGACCCCATCAGACTCGTCATTGCCATTTTTTTATCCCGACTCCTGATCCTGTGCCATGTACGAAACGCCAACCAATTGGACACCCAGAACCAAACGAACTGGACAGGGGCACCAAACAAACTGGACACCGCCGCCAAATGAATTGGACACCTGCACCAGGCTGGACAGCACCCCCAGACTGGACACTTAGCGAGCATGTAAATTGAGACGTATTTCACATGCGCAGGATCTGCCCAGCAGTCGATGTCGGGGTCGGCATGGTTTCTCCAGAGTCCCGGGACTTCAACCATTGCCGAGGTTGGATCCGAAATGCTTGCCTAGAGTCCTGAACTGCTCGCCTGAGCCAGTTCACCAGTTCGCTGACGTAGGCGCGGATTGGCCTGCCAGCGCGTGATCAAGGTAGGCTACTGGTGACTCTTCCGACGACGTAGCCATGGACAGGACGCAAGGTATGGAATCGATCACGCTCAATCAGCCTAGGCTTGGAGAGTTCTTCATCCTTGAGGCCGGGGCGATCAATGGCCCCACCTGCGGGGTTGTCTTTGAGAACCTTGGCAAATTGCTCTCACCCCCTCGCCTGATTCTACGGCCGGAAAATGGGGGCTTCCCTGAGCTGCGTGAAGTTCCCCGCTTGATCTACTTCCCCAGCAAGGGGCCCCCACCGAAGGATCTGGAGCCAGGATTCAGCGGGTACTGGCTCGTGTCCGAGCGGTTGCACCAAGTCATGGCTTTGGTGGATCCCAACGCGTTCGCTTTCGCGGAGGTTGATTACCGCTTGGCTGACGGCAGCAAGGGGCCGCGCCACTTCCTTTGCACCGTGGTGCAAGAGATTGATGCACTGGACGAGGAGGCCTCCAAGCTTTTCATTGATACGACCGAAGATTTCATCAACGGTAAGTTCTACGATCTGACAGGCGGTGCAAGCGTGACCTTCAAGCGAGACCTGCTGGGTTCGGCACATGTGTTCAAGACGCCTTATACAGGTAGGATTTTTTGCGATGTTCGCTTTAAGGATGCCGTAGCTGCAGCGGGGATGGCGACCGATAGCGACGCTGATGGCATGTGGTTCGTCGACGCTGCGAATATCTGACAGCCCATTCATCGGTGACCAGGAAGGAGCCTGACCCATGTCTCGTAAAGGGTGGTCTCAACTTGCAAGCGCAACACGTGAGTTGAATTGATCGATTTCCAAAGCCAA
>NZ_JBNNHG010000242.1:0-2916 GCF_050268705.1 Stenotrophomonas sp. NPDC077659
TGGCGTCGATCTACCCGCGCGATCTTCGGCCCCAGCCACCGCCCGCATTGTCGTCTGTTCATCGGTGCGACCTTCATTCTGTTCATCGGTGCCACCACCGCGTTCTTCACCGGCCTGATCGGCATCGTGCAGAACGACATCAAGCGCGTGGTCGCGTACTCGACGCTGTCCCAGCTCGGTTACATGACCGTGGCGCTGGGCGTGTCTGCCTATTCGGCGGCCGTGTTCCACCTGATGACCCACGCCTTCTTCAAGGCGCTGCTGTTCCTGGGTGCCGGCTCGGTCATCATCGCCATGCACCACGAGCAGGACATGCGCAGGATGGGCGGCCTGCGCAAGTACATGCCGATCACCTTCATCACCATGTGGATCGGCACCCTGGCCCTGGTCGGTACGCCGTTCTTCTCCGGTTTCTACTCGAAGGACACCATCATCGAGGCCGCCGAGATCCACGCCCACGTGCAGGGCACCTGGGTGGCCACCTATGGCTACTGGGCCGTGCTGGGTGGCGTGCTGGTCACCAGCTTCTACAGCTTCCGCCTGCTGTTCCTGACCTTCCACGGTCCGGAGCGCTTCCGTGACGCGCACCATGATGACCACGGCCATGACGACCATCATGCTGCCGATGCGCACCACGCCGACGCGCACCACGGCGATGCCCATGACGACCACGGCCACGGCCACGGTCCGCATGAGCCGCACGAAACCCCATGGGTGGTGACCCTGCCGCTGATCCTGCTGGCCATCCCCTCGATCGCCATCGGCTTCTTCAGCATCGGTCCGATGCTGCACGGCACTGACTGGGCCGGCCATCACGCCCACGAAGCGATCAAGGGCCAGGCGACCACGTTCTTCACCGGCATCGTCGATTTCTACGATCCGGCCAAGAACACCGTGGGCTTCCTCGGCGAGGAGTTCCATGGCCCGGTGGCATTCGCGCTGCATGGCATGATGGCGCCGCCGTTCTTCCTGACCGTCGCAGGCTTCCTGCTGGCCGCGCTGTTCTATCTGTGGAAGCCGGACCTGTCGGGCAAGGCACGCAAGACCTTCGCCCCGCTGGTGTCGGTGCTGGAAAACAAGTACGGCTTCGACAAGCTGTGGATCGATGGCTTTGCCGGTGGCAGCGTCAAGCTCGGCAAGGTCGCACGCTGGATCGACAGCAACATCGTCGACGGCGTGGTCAATCTCTCGGCACGTGTTGTGGACGTCGCAGCCGGCGTGCTGCGTCGTACCCAATCCGGTTTCCTCTATCACTACGCCTTCGCGATGATCATCGGCCTGATTGCCCTGCTGGGCGTGCTGATGCATTACCTGCGTTGATGACCTGTACGGAATAAGAAGACGTGTCGAACTGGCCCCTACTCAGTGTCCTCATCTGGCTGCCGATCCTCGGCGGTGCCCTGATCCTTGCGATCCGTAATGCGCAGACTGCCCGCTGGGCATCCATCGGCGTGGCGCTGCTGACCTTCGTCGCGAGTCTCTCGCTGCTCAGCGGCTACAACCCGGCTGCCGATGGCATGCAGTTCGTCGAGACCCATGCGTGGATCCCGGCGTACAAGATCGGCTACAACCTGGGCGTGGATGGCATCGCCATCGCGCTGATCCTGCTGACCACCCTGGTCGGTGTGCTGGCTCTGCTGGGCGCCTGGAGCGCCATCGACAAGCGCGTAAACCAGTACGTGGCGGCCTTTCTGATCCTGGAAGGCGTCACCGTGGGCATTTTCTCGGCCACCGACGCGATGCTGTTCTACGTGTTCTTCGAGACGATGCTGATCCCGATGTTCCTCATCATCGGTGTCTGGGGCGGCCCGCGCCGCATCTACGCCGCGATGAAGTTCTTCCTGTACACCTTCCTCGGCTCGGTGCTGATGCTGGTGGCGCTGATCTACCTGTACATGAAGGGCGGCAGCTTCCAGCTGGCCGACCTGTACGCGCTGCCGCTGAGCGCCAGGGAACAGACCTGGATCTTCTTCGCCTTCCTGATCGCCTTCGCGGTCAAGGTGCCGATGTTCCCGGTGCACACCTGGCTGCCGGATGCCCACGTGGAAGCGCCGACCGCCGGTTCGGTCATCCTGGCCGCCATCGCGCTGAAGATCGGTGGCTACGGTTTCCTGCGCTTCAACCTGCCGATCGTGCCCGATGCGTCCAGCGAATGGGCGTGGCTGGTGATCGCGCTGTCGTTGATCGCGGTGATCTACGTCGGCCTGGTCGCCCTGGTGCAGGACGACATGAAGAAGCTGATCGCCTATTCGTCGATCGCGCACATGGGCTTCGTCACCCTCGGCACCTTCATCGCGCTGTGGCTGGTGCGTGAAGCCGGCAACGCCGATGCGGCCCGCCTGGGCCTGCAGGGCGCCATGGTGCAGATGATCTCGCACGGCTTCGTCTCCGGTGCGATGTTCTCCTGCGTCGGCGTGCTGTACGACCGCATGCACAGCCGGCGCATCGCCGATTACGGCGGCGTGGTCAACGTGATGCCGTGGTTTGCCACCTTCGCCATGCTGTTCTTCATGGCCAATGCCGGCCTGCCGGGCACCAGTGGTTTTGCCGGTGAGTTCATGGTCATCCTGGCCGCGTTCCAGCGGAACCCGTGGATCGCCCTGGGCGCCGCCACCACCCTGATCATCGGTGCTGCTTACACCCTGTGGCTGTACAAGCGCATATTCTTCGGCGAAGTGGCAAACAGCCATGTGGCCGAGCTGAAGGACATCAACGGCCGCGAGTGGGCACTGCTCACCGTGTTCGCCATCGGCGTGCTGGCACTGGGCATCTACCCCAAGCCGCTGACCGACCTGATGGAGCCCTCGATCGCGAAGCTGGCGATGCAGATCGCATCCAGCAAGCTGCTGTAATTCCAGGATTCGACGAAGTCCAGCCAGTTGCCGATTTCCATGCGGCGGAAGCGATCAGCGTCGG
>NZ_JBNNHG010000243.1:0-2870 GCF_050268705.1 Stenotrophomonas sp. NPDC077659
TTGATGCCGGCATAGGGGTCACTCCGCCCTGAGTGTGCCAATAAGGACACTTTGACCTCGCCATTGAAGGCGCGGAAGCTGACCTTGCCCGATTCGGCCCCCTGCCGCGTTTCGGTGAGCTGGATGCCGGGCATCTGCCCCAGCAGCTCCCAGCTGTGCGAGACGTTGCGGTCTTCAATCTGGTCCGCGCCGATCACGTCCACCGAGGTCAACACCTGGTGTGCGCTGAGCTGGCCTTCGCCGTGCTGGTGCACCTGCACCTTGCCGAGGGTGAGCGCGGCATCGGCGGACTGTGCGAAAGCTTCAGGGGCGAACGCAGCGGCCGCGAGGGCGGCCACCAGCGTGGGGGTCTTCATGGGGATGGAAGGTCGCGGATGAAATGTAATCGCATAACATTTCACACACGAAGCCCGTAGATACCGTGTTGTCCTTGCCTAGGCAAGGACAACACGGTATCTACAAAGCGGGGTGGAGCAGTGGTTACACCGGGTAGCCGGTGGCTTCCCTGGCCTTCTTCCAGGCGCTTTCAAATTCGCGGGCGGAGATTTCGTCGTCCTCGTCGAAATCCAGGAACGAGACCGGCTGGTCGGCCAGCAGGAAGCGGTCATCGCTCTGGCCGTGCTCATCGGCCCAGACCATCTTGGTGCCGTAGATTTCCACCTGGCGCACGATCTTTTCGCCGCGGGCTTCCATCAGTACGTTGCCCTTGCCCAGGCCCGATTCGGCCCAGTGCTTGTAGTACTTTTTGGCGGTGTTGTTCTTGATGTTCTTCATTGCAGGGGTCCTGGCCGCAGCGGCGGCCGGAGAGTTCGGAATGGGCCCATTATCAGCCATCCGAGGTCAGAGCCCTTGCCTGCTGCAAGGGATTCGACCCCTGCCGGTTCAGTTCGGCAGGGGCGCGCCCTTCGGCCACAGCATCCAGATGTTGCCCTTCTGCTTCATGTCACCGGCCAGTTTGCCGGCGGCATCGCCGCTGCCCCAGTACAGATCGGCGCGCACTTCACCGGCAATGGCACCGCCGGTGTCCTGCGCGGCTACCGGGCGCACCACCGGGCTGCCATCAGGGCGGGTGGTGGACAGCCACAGCAGGCTGCCCAGCGGCACCACGCTGCGGTCAACCGCCACGCTGTAGCCCGCAGTCAGCGGCACGTTCAGCGACCCGCGCGGGCCCTCCGGGCTGTCGGCGCTGCGCACGAAGAACACGTAGCTGGGGTTGCTGCGCAGCAGCTCCGGCACGCGCGCCGGGTGCGCCTTCGCCCACGCGCGGATCGCGTCCATGGTGACGTCTTCTTTCTTCAGCTCGCCTTGGTCCACCAGCCAGCGGCCGATGGCGCGGTAGGGCTGGCCGTTCTGCTCGGCATAGGCCAGCCGCACCTGGGTGCCATCGGCCAGGCGCACGCGGCCCGAGCCCTGGATCTGCAGCAGCTGCAGGTCCATCGGATCGGTCAGCCAGGCCAGCACCGGGGCCTTGGCGCCCTTGCTGGCGATGGTACCGGCGTCGTCGTAGGGCTTGAGTACCTTGCCGTCGAGGCGGCCGCGCAGGCGCTTGCCCTTCAGTTCGGGGTAGAGACTGTCCAGCTGCACCACGATCAGATCATCCGGCGTGCCATACACCGGCACCGTGGCGCTGGCGGTGCGGGTGAGGCTGCCGGGGTAGATGGGCTCGTAGTAGCCGGTGATCAGGCCATCGGCCTGGTGGCCCCCGGCGCGCAATGCGTACACGTCCAGGTCGCGCTGCAGGAACTGGCGGATGGCGACCGGGTCCTTGTCGGACACCGTGGCGGCGGTCACGCAGGGTTTGGCCCAGACCGCATCGTTCTTCAGGCGGGTGCAGCTGCTGCGCCAGGCAACAAAGCCGGCCTGCAGGTCGGGACCGGAGACCGCCGGCAGCACCTTCCAGTCGACCTTGGCGTAGGTGGTGGCTGGCGGTGTGGCCGACGTCGGCACTTCGGATCGGGTGCGGGGAGCGCTGGTTGAGCAGCCGGCGAGCACGGCAATCCAAAGCAGGCAAGGGACATTCACCGCCCCAAAAATAATCCTAAAAAAAGAAATCTGTGGCTTCATGAGAATTCGCCAAAAGTTGCTGCCCAGCTTACGAAAAAGGAACACATACCTACAGGCGGACCTCCATTCATTCATTAATCTCCTCAGCGTGATCGACCACATACCCGAACTCAGGCAGCGGACCAAAGCCAAGCTCAGATACGTCACCATGAGTCGGAGAATGCACAGCAACGCTCAGAAATTCGACAGATGGATCAAAGCCGGTCAATTTTCCCCGTATGGAATAAGTATATCCATCCTGCACCACATGCACGACGCGGGAAGCCGTGTCTGGGCGCTCATAAACCGAGCTACCCAAATAAACAGGATGAGCCAAAGACGGCAGATCTTTTTTCTTCCAGCGTCTAGCCGATTGATGTTGATGCTTCCTAATGGCCGCATTTATCATCCGATCAAGACAATAACTAGCGTTTCCATAGCTGGCATTATTCTCAACATAGCCAGTCTCCAATTTGAAATGCCATTCACCACCATCCTCAAGCCGGATCGCCTGGGGTGTCAATTGAGCGATATTATGCAAATCCGCTGAATTTACCCCCCATTCTGCAGCATCACTCCGTAGCCGGTCATAGTCCATCCGGACATAGTCAACAGGCTCCTTGATGTTGGAAGATATCCAATCTTTGTTTCTGCAATAGGCTGGAGCTTTATGCCCATGCCCAGCCAACAAAAACAGGCTGGAAAGCCTATTATTTGAGCCCGCATCTCGCCACGGGTAGATGCAATAGTCACGCTCAAACTCTACAAAGTACTTAGACTCAACTTCCAAGTGCAACACTCGACAATCGCGTAGGCTGCAGGCATGG
>NZ_JBNNHG010000244.1:0-2789 GCF_050268705.1 Stenotrophomonas sp. NPDC077659
TGGCGACGATGACCGGCATCAAGCGCATGCGCTCGCAGGCGACGTCTGAAGCGGCTCGTCGTGGTTGTAGATGTCGTCCAGGAACTTGCGCAGGTCGGCAACCGCCGCCTGGGCTTCCATCATCGCCTGGATCTTGCGACCCAGACCCTTGGCTGCCCAGCCCAGGTGCACTTCCAGGATCTGGCCGATGTTCATGCGCGACGGCACGCCCAGCGGGTTCAGCACGATGTCCACGGTTTCACCCGAGGCCATGTACGGCATGTCCTCGACCGGCACCACGTTGGAGACCACACCCTTGTTGCCGTGGCGGCCTGCCATCTTGTCGCCCGGCTGGATGCGGCGCTTCACGGCCAGGAACACCTTGACCATCTTCAGCACGCCCGGGGCGAGGTCGTCGCCGGCGGTGATCTTGCCGCGCTTGTCGGCGAAGCGACGCTCGAATTCCTTCTCGTGCGCCTGGATCTGCTTCTGTGCGCGCTCGATGGCTTCCGAAGCGTCCTCGTCCTTCATGCGCAGGGCGAACCAGTCAGCCTTCTTCAGGCCGTCCAGGTAGGCATCGGAGATGACGTCGCCCTTCTTCAGGCCGGCACCACCGTTGACCACCTTGCCCACGATCTGCGAACGCAGGCGCATGTAGATGGCCGCTTCCAGGATGCGGAACTGGTCGTCGAAGTCCTTCTTGACGCGCTTGATTTCAGACTCTTCGATCTGGCGGGCGCGCTTGTCCTTCTCGATGCCGTCGCGGGTGAAGACCTGCACGTCGATGACGGTGCCGTCCATGCCCGGCGGAACGCGCAGCGAGCTGTCCTTAACGTCCGAAGCCTTCTCGCCGAAGATCGCGCGCAGCAGCTTCTCTTCCGGGGTCAGCTGGCTTTCGCCCTTCGGGGTGACCTTGCCGACCATGATGTCGCCGGCGCGGACTTCGGCACCGATGTACACCACGCCGCTTTCGTCCAGACGGTTCAGCGCCTGCTCGGAAACGTTCGGGATGTCGGCGGAGATTTCCTCCGGCCCCAGCTTGGTGTCACGCGCGACGCAGGTCAGCTCTTCGATGTGGATCGTGGTGTAGCGATCCTCTTCCACCACGCGCTCGGAGAGCAGGATGGAGTCTTCGAAGTTGTAGCCGTTCCACGGCATGAACGCGATCAGCATGTTCTGGCCCAGGGCCAGTTCGCCGATATCGGTGGACGGACCGTCGGCCAGGACGTCGCCGCGGGCGATGACGTCACCCACCTGGACCAGCGGACGCTGGTTGATGCAGGTGTTCTGGTTCGAACGGGTGTACTTGACCAGGTTGTAGATGTCCACGCCTGCATCGGTCGCGCCAACGATCTCTTCCTCGTTGACCTTGACCACGATGCGGGCCGCGTCGATCTGCACGATCTCGCCACCACGACGGGCGTTGACGGTCACACCGGAGTCACGCGCCACGGCGCGCTCGATGCCGGTACCGACCAGCGGCTTCTGCGCACGCAGGGTCGGCACGGCCTGACGCTGCATGTTCGCGCCCATCAGTGCGCGGTTGGCGTCATCGTGCTCCAGGAACGGAACCAGCGCGGCCGCGATGGACACGGTCTGCATCGGCGAGACGTCCATGAAGTGGACTTCCGCCGGCGGCTTCAGCAGCGATTCGCCCTGGAAACGGCAGGGAACGAACTGCTCGGTCAGCACGCTGTTGGCATCGGTCAGGGCGTTGGCCTGTGCGATGACGTACTCGTTTTCTTCGATGGCCGACAGGAACTCGACTTCATCGTGAACCTTGCCGTCGACCACCTTGCGGTACGGGGTCTCGAGGAAACCGTACTTGTTGGTGCGGGCGTACACGGCCAGCGAGTTGATCAGGCCGATGTTCGGGCCTTCCGGGGTTTCGATGGTGCAGACGCGACCGTAATGGGTCGGGTGCACGTCGCGCACTTCGAAGCCGGCGCGCTCACGGGTCAGGCCGCCCGGGCCCAGGGCCGAGACGCGACGCTTGTGGGTCACTTCCGACAGCGGATTGTTCTGGTCCATGAACTGCGACAGCTGCGAGGAGCCGAAGAACTCCTTGATGGCTGCGGCAACCGGCTTGGCGTTGATCAGCTCCTGCGGGGTCAGGCCTTCCGACTCGGCCATCGACAGGCGCTCCTTGACCGCGCGCTCGACGCGGACCAGGCCGACGCGGAATACGTTCTCGGCCATTTCGCCGACCGAACGCACGCGACGGTTGCCCAGGTGGTCGATGTCATCGACCACGCCGCGACCGTTGCGGATCTCGGTCAGGACCTTGATCACGT
The DNA here is from genome assembly GCF_050268705.1 of Stenotrophomonas sp. NPDC077659. Lineage (NCBI taxonomy): Bacteria > Pseudomonadati > Pseudomonadota > Gammaproteobacteria > Lysobacterales > Lysobacteraceae > Stenotrophomonas > Stenotrophomonas sp. NPDC077659. The sequence goes on from NZ_JBNNHG010000244.1 coordinate 2,274, forward strand.
CCAGGATGTCGGAGCTGTCGCCATGGGCGCCAACCAGGCGCTTGGACTCTTCGTCGTTGCGCTCGCCGAAGTACTTGCTGTCGTACAGCACGGCTTCGCCCGTGGTTTCCTTGCGGCCCACGCGACGGTTGAACTTCATGCGGCCGACCGCGGACAGGTCGTAGCGCTCGAAGGTGAAGAACAGGTTGTGGAACAGGTTCTGCGCGGCATCCTTGGTCGGCGGCTCGCCCGGACGCATCATGCGGTAGATTTCGACCAGGGCTTCCAGCTGGGTCTTGGTCGGATCGATGCGCAGGGTGTTGGACAGGTACGGGCCACGATCCAGGTCGTTCACCCACAGGGTGCCCACCGCGTCGACGCCAGCCTTGCGGAAGGCCTGCAGCTGCTCGTCGCTGATTTCGTCGTTGGCCTGGGCCAGCAGTTCGCCGGTCGAGGCATCGACCACGTCGTGCGACAGGATGCGGCCGACGTGAGCCGATGAACTTACGGTGCCTTGCTGCCAGCCGGCGGCGTGGC
>NZ_JBNNHG010000245.1:0-2692 GCF_050268705.1 Stenotrophomonas sp. NPDC077659
ATGTGGGTCGTAACAGCTCGGGCCAGACTTCGGACTTCAAGCAGGATTATGTGGGCAGCGGTAAACAGAATAATAGGAAGGGGGATGAATAATGATTGCGATATCCAGACTTATGGTCGCGATGGTCTTATTGTCACCACTGACGGCAGTAGCTCAGCAAGCAGGAACGCCTGAGTACAATAGCGTCTACCTCCCTGCGCATGGTGTCGGCGATACTGCGGCGCCTAGGCCTGTGAAGTGGGGGGCTTGGGCGAAGGGGGCTGATCGAAATCTCGGCTGGACGTTCTCCGCGAACAGCGAGGAGGAAGCCCGGGCATTGGCAATTGAGGACTGTGAGGCGCGCGGTTCATACGATTGCAAGGTTTCACAGACGTTTTTTAACGCTTGCGCTGCGATTGCCGCTGGTCCCACTGCTCGCCGGTATCAGATTTCAACTAAAGGGGAACGGTTCACTCGTCGTGAGGTTCTTAAAGACTGTGGCGCAGATTGCAAAATTGTCTTCGCAGGCTGCGCGTACCCTTAATAGCTCATTGTGACTTGGCTGCGGGTTGCTTGACCTTGAACTGCTAGCGCTTCCTGTGTGTAGGCCAGCAGGCTGTTGAGTGCAATGTTCAAGATAGATGGCGTGCATGTACTTGCCTTGGACATCAGTCGGGAAGGTGATGGACCTCCACTGGGGCAAGAAAAACGGGTAATCCAGCCTGTGGTGATGCTCATGCGAACTGCGCTCATATCAAGACTGTTTCTATCGGCGAGCGCTTTCGCATAGCAGCCAGATACCCATCAGTACAACACGGTCTTCCTTTCAGTACACGGCGTTGGCGATACCGTACGTCACAGTGATAGATGGGGTGCTACTGCGAGATTATGTGGATAAGAAGAAGGGCAGCGGCGTATGACATTCCTTCTGCGAGCGGCTACCTTGGCTAGCTTGGCGATTTCCACTATCGCGTTTGCCCAGCAGCCAGGGAGCCAGGAGTACAACACTGTTTTCTTGCCCGGGCATGGAGTCGGTGATACCGCTCGCCCCAATGTTAGATGGGGTGCCCTTGCAAGAGGAGCTGACAAGACGCTTGGTTGGTACGTAGGGGCACAAACCGAGCAAGAAGCAGTGAAGCTTGCTATTCAAGACTGCGTGGCACGTGGTTCGACGAACTGTGAGGGCGTGGAGACGTTTTTCAACTCTTGTGCTGCTGTAGCCGTCGGGCCCGCAAATAGAACCTACTCCAAAGCGCCCTCCAGTCTTTCCTATGTGCGTAAGAGAGTGCTGAAGAATTGCGGTTCGCCGGAGTGCAAAATTCTTTTTGAGGGATGCGCTCGTCCTTAAGTCGTTGCGCACATCATAGGCTCGTGCGCCCTCTTGCGACCGGGGCGTGAATTCAGCAGTGATTGCAGCGTCAGAGGGGCGGATGTGCTGATTGTCACGCCATCCACAATGCCAGCCATGTACCTCAATGGCACGCTGGGCCAGTTCGTGGCGAACTCGAGCTTCGGTAATGTGGGTCGTAACAGCTCGGGCCAGACTTCGGATTTCAAGCAGGATTATGTTGGTCGGGATTCGGATAAACCGCGCAGCTAATGGGATTGAGGAATTTAGTGATGACTGCGATACTTAGAGTGGCTATCGCCTTCACCTTTGTCCTTTCAGCTGTCGCCTCCGCGCAGCAGCCCGGCAGCGCTGAATACAACAGTGTATTTCTTCCTGCTCACGGAGTTGGCGACACTAGATCACCAGATCCAAGGATAAGGTGGGGGGCTATCGCCGTTGGTGATGACAAAGCCTGGGGCTATACGCTGGTCGGGAAAACTGAAGAAGAGGCTCGTTCGCTGGCTGTCGCTGATTGTCAAGCGCGAGGGTCGAAGAATTGTGTTCCTCTTGAAACATTTTTCAATTCCTGCATAGCAGTTGCGGTCGGTCCTAATAATCGCTCTGGACAGATGTCTCCTAAAGGGCTGAAGTGGGTTCGTCGCCAGTCGCTGAAGGAGTGTGGGCCTGATTGCAAGATTGTTTACGAGGGATGTGCCGTTCCCTAGAAAGTTGGAGTTGCTGGAGCAAACGCGCTTCATGTAAGTCCTAGCCGCACGACGATGTCCTTTGCCGGCGTCAACCTGACCGCGTTTCTGACCAACACGCTGCCGAACGAGATCCACAGAGTTGTCGCCAATGACAGCGACAACATTGAAGACTCGATCGACGACAACCTGCGCACCATGGGTCTGATCTTTGCGCTGGTCGATGCGCTTCCGGTGGCCAAGAGTGACCAGAACGCGGCCACCCAGCGCACGGTCACCTCGCTGACGGGCATCGGCATTGCAGGCCCATCGGTGATCGGTGGCGCCATGCTGCTGCTCTACAAGATTGCCCTGGTGCTGTTCGTCGGCTTCGGGCCACTGTTCATCCTGTGCCTGCTGTTCGACCAGACCAAGGACCTGTTCAAACGCTGGTTGCTGTACGGCATCGGCACGATGTTCTCGATGGCGGTGCTGTCGTTCATGGTGTCGCTGGCCACCGCCGTCGTTGCCCGCACGGCCATTGCAATCGTGACCGCCTATCTTCTTTCCGGCACCGAGATCTTCGGCATGAGCGCCTCGCTGGGCTTTGGCGGCGGCCTGAAGTCGGCTGCCGTTCAGCAGGGCGGTGTTGGACTGCTGATGTCGGTGCTGATGGTCATGGCACCGCCGATGGCGGCCA
>NZ_JBNNHG010000246.1:0-2667 GCF_050268705.1 Stenotrophomonas sp. NPDC077659
GGCCGACCGGGGCCTGCATGGCCGGGTCAGCCCGGCGCAGTGGCAGCGGGTCTGCACCCACCTGCGCGAGGGCCTGCGCGGCCCGAACCCGGTCGAGGCAATGTGCGGCGCCATCGAAGAGGTCTCGACCCTGGTGGAGGGGCACTTTCCGGCCTCGATGCGGTCAGACGATGACGGCCTGCCCAACACGCCCCAGCTCCTTGGTTGAGCCGGGACGGCACTGGCCCGAGAATAGGCGTTCAACCGCAAGGCACCTTCCATGATCTATTTCCACGATATCGACCCCATCGCCCTTTCGCTGGGGCCGATCAAGGTGCATTGGTACGGCATCATGTACCTGCTCGGCTTCACCGCGGCCTGGCTGCTGGGCCGCAGGCGCATCGCGCAGGGCCGCCTGCCGGGTGTCGATGCCAATGGATTCTCCGACCTGCTGTTCTACGCCATGCTGGGCGTGGTGCTGGGCGGGCGCGTCGGCTACATGCTGTTCTACGCGCTGGGCGATTTCCTGCACAACCCGCTGCTGCTGTTCAAGGTGTGGGATGGCGGCATGAGCTTCCACGGTGGCCTGCTGGGCGTGGTGGTGGCCTGCTGGTGGTGGTCGCGGCGCAACGGCCTGCACCTGTTCGATACAGTCGATTTCATCGCCCCGCTGGTGCCGATCGGCCTGGCGCTGGGCCGCGTCGGCAATTTCATCGGCGCCGAGCTGTGGGGCAAGTACACCGACGGCACCTGGGGCGTGGTGTTCCCGTCCGGCCTGCCGGCACCGCTGAACCAGCTTGACCAGGCGACCCTGCAGGCGCAGTTCGCCACTGGCGCGCTCAACCAGTACGCCCGCCACCCGTCGCAGCTGTACGAAGCGGCGCTGGAAGGGCTGGTGATGTTCACCGTGCTGTGGCTGGTGTCGGCCAAACCGCGTCATCGCTACGTGGTGTCGGGCCTGTTCGCGCTGATGTACGGCATCTTCCGCTTTGGCCTTGAATTCGTGCGCATGCCCGACAACGGCGTGTACATCGCCTTCGGCTGGCTGACCAAGGGCCAGATACTGTGCGTGCCGCTCATCGCCTTCGGCCTGGTGCTGCTGGCAATGTCGCGCCGCGCGCCGGTGCTGCAGCCGCAGCCGCTGGTCGTCGCCGAGGGCAAGGCATGAAGGCCTATCTGGACCTGCTGTCGCATGTGCTCGAGCACGGCGCGGAAAAAAGCGACCGCACCGGTACCGGCACCCGCAGCGTGTTCGGCTGGCAGATGCGCTTCAACCTGGCCGAAGGCTTCCCGCTGGTCACCACCAAGAAACTGCACCTGCGCTCGATCATCCACGAACTGCTGTGGTTCCTGAAGGGCGATACCAACATCGGTTACCTGAAGGACAACCTGGTGCGCATCTGGGACGAATGGGCCGACGAGAACGGTGACCTCGGCCCGGTCTATGGCAAGCAGTGGCGCAGCTGGGCCACCGCCGATGGCCGTGAGATCGACCAGATGCAGTGGTTGGTGGACGAGATCAAGCGCAACCCCGATTCGCGCCGGCTGGTGGTCAGCGCCTGGAACGTGGGCGAGCTTTCGCAGATGGCGCTGATGCCGTGCCACAACCTGTTCCAGTTCTACGTGGTGGACGGCAAGCTCAGCTGCCAGCTGTACCAGCGCAGCGGCGACATCTTCCTTGGCGTCCCGTTCAACATCGCCAGCTACGCACTGCTGACCCACATGGTGGCGCAGGCCACCGGCCTGGGCGTGGGCGACTTCGTGCATACACTGGGCGATGCGCACCTGTACTCGAACCACTACGAGCAGGCGCGCGAGCAGCTGTCGCGTAAACCGCGCGCGTTGCCGAAGCTGTGGTTGAACCCGGAGGTGACCGACCTGTTCGGCTTCCAGTTCGACGACATCCGCATCGACGGCTACGATCCGCACCCGGCCATCAAGGCGCCGGTGGCGGTGTGAGCGCAATGAAGCTGTCGATGATCGTGGCGCTGGACCGCAACCGTGGCATCGGCCAGGGCAATGCCATGCCCTGGCACCTGCCGGATGATTTCAAGCACTTCAAGGCGCTCACCCTGGGCAAGCCGATCCTGATGGGGCGCAGGACCGCCGAATCGATCGGCCGCGTGCTGCCGGGGCGGACCAACCTGGTGCTGACCCGCAGCGGCAAGGTGCCGTTCGAGGGCATGCGTGCGGTGGCGTCGCTGGATGAAGCAAAGGCCATTGCCGAAGGCGAGGGCGCCAGCGAGTTGTGCATCATCGGCGGCGGCGAGATCTTCCGTCACCTGCTGGACCAGGCCAGTGACCTGTATCTGACCTGGGTGGATGCCGAGGTTCCGGCTGACACGCATTTCCCCGAAGTGGACACAGGCGTCTGGCAGGAAGCCAGCAGCGAGCCGCACCCGGCAGACGCGCGCCACGCCTACGCGTTCCGCTTCGTGCATTACGTGCGGCGTTGATCGCCCGATACCGACGGGATGATGCCGATGGGCGGGGCGACAAGGGTAGAGTCGACCGTTGGTCGACTGCTCCTGGCTTGGCCCCCGCGAAAATCCCGCGCTGCGCGCGATAGTCGACGGGTAGAGTCGACCGTTGGTCGACTGCTCTTGGCATGGCCCCCGCGAAAATCCCGCGCTGCGCGCGATAGTCGGCCGGTAGAGTCGACCGTTGGTCGACTGCTCTTGGCTTGGC
>NZ_JBNNHG010000247.1:0-2552 GCF_050268705.1 Stenotrophomonas sp. NPDC077659
CGCGCTTGGGGCCGCTACCGCCGAAAGCAGGGGCGCGTGCGCCTGATCGACGGCCTGCAGGCCTATGAACACGGCCACTGGCAGCGCGCGGAAAAGCTGCTGGACAGCGCCGCTGCCGACCCGGAAGTGAGCGCGGTGGCGCTGGCCAATGCGGTTCGCAGTGCGCAGTCACGTGCCGATGCCGCCGCCGGTGAAACGCTGCTGCAGCGCCTGGGCGAGCGCGATGCCACCCTGCAGGCGCTGCTGCGCGCCGAGCAGTTGCTGGCACGTGATCTGCCGGTGGACGCGATCAACGTACTGGACGTGGCGGCGATCCAGCCGCTGCCGCCGCGCGGCCTGTGGCTGCGCACCGAAGCGCTGGCGCAGGCCGGGCGCGCGCACGAGGCTTACGGCCAGCTGGGCGCGTTGCGGCAGAGCAAGGTGCTGCCGGCGGACGCCAACAGTGAACTGGAAGCCCGCTTGGCCGCGCAGGCCCTGCTGGAAGCGGGCGACGTGAACGCGCTGGCCGCGCAGTGGGAAGCCACGCCGAAGGCGCTGCGCCCCACCCCGGACGTGGTGGCCGCCTATGCCACCCGCGCCGTGGCCCTTGATTGGGACGAGCCGGCGCTGCTGGCCCTGGAACAGGCACTGGACCATCGCTGGGACGACGAACTGGTGGGGCTGTATGGCCGCCTGCCCGCCGAGCGCCTCGCCACCCGCCAGGCGAACCTGGCGCGTTGGCGCAACGTGCATGGGGATTCCGCCGCGCTGCGCCTGGCGCAGGGTCGTATCGCCCTGGCCCAGCAGCAGTGGGAGGCCGCTGATGCGTTCCTGCACGAAGCCATTGCTGCCGGGGTCGGTGCGCCGGCCTGGGAAGCCTTGGGTGAAGCGTTTGCCCAGCGCGGCGAACACGCGCTGGCCGCCCAGTGCCTGGCCAATGCGCTGCGCCTGCAGCGTGGCGAGGACAGCGTGGCGCTGGTGCATGCCGCCGATACCGTGCCGCGCAGCACGGTGGAAGACCTGCCCACTAACGCGCAGCCGCCGGTGTATGACGCCAACAAAGAGCGCTGAAGTGTGCCGACCAACGGTCGGCACCCACCCGGAACGGTAGATCCACGCCATGCGTGGATGATGTGCCCGGAGCAACAGAAAACGCCGCCCATCGAGGCGGCGTTTTTGCAGGTAGATCCACGCCATGCATGGATGCTCTTCGGGCAGTGGCGATCAGCGTTCGACGATCGCCACCACGCCCATGCCGCCAGCGGTGCAGATCGACACCAGCGCGCGGCCACCGCCGCGTTCGGCCAGCTGCTTGGCTGCGGTCGCGATCACGCGGGCGCCGGTGGCGGCGAACGGGTGGCCGGTGGCCAACGACGAGCCCAGCAGGTTGATCTTGTCCGGGTCGATGCGGCCCATCGGTGCATCCAGGCCCAGGCGATTGCGGCAGTAATCCTCGCTCTCCCACGCGCGCAGCGTGCACAGCACCTGCGCGGCGAAGGCTTCGTGGATCTCGTAGATGTCGAAGTCCTGCAGGGTCAGGCCGTTGCGCTTGAGCATTTCCGGCACGGCCACGGTCGGCGCCATCAGCAGGCCTTCGCCATGCACGAAATCAACGGCCGACACGTGTGCATCGCGCAGGTAGGCCTGCGGTTCATGGCCGTGCGCGCGCGCCCATTCCTCGCTGGCCAGCAGCACCGCGGCGGCACCGTCGGTCAGCGGCGTGGAGTTGGCGGCAGTGAGGGTGCCACGGCCGGACACCTTGTCGAAGGCCGGCTTCAGCGTCGCCAGCTTTTCCAGCGAGGTGTCCGCACGCAGGATGTTGTCGCGCTCGACGCCACGGAACGGCGCGATCAGGTCGTTGAAGAAGCCGCGCTCATACGCGGCGGCCAGCTTCTTGTGCGAGGACACCGCCCATTCGTCCTGCGAATCGCGCGAGATGTTCCACTCCTTGGCCATGTCCTCGCAGTGGTCGCCCATGCTCTTGCCGGTACGCGGCTCGGCCACGCCGGGGAATTCGGGCTTGAGTTCGGAAAGCTTGAAGCCGGAGGTGAGCGCGCGGATCTTGTCGCCGGTGCTCTTGGCACGGTTGGCGGCCAGCAGGCGCGCGCGCAGCTTCCTGCCATAGACGATCGGCACGTCGGAGGTGGTGTCCGAGCCGCCGCCGATGCCCGATTCAATCTGGCCCAGGGCGATCTTGTTGGCCACCGTGATGATGCTGTCCAGCGAGGTGCCACAGGCGCGCTGCAGGGTGAGGCCCGGGGTCAAAGGCGACAATCCGGAGGAGAGCGTGGCTTCGCGGCCCAGGTTCCAGTCGCTGGAATGCTTGATGACCGCGCCCATGGCCACTTCACCCAGCTGCTGGCCGTGCAGGCCGAAGCGTTCGACCAGCGCGCCCAGCGTACGGACCGACATGCCGAGGTTGCCGACATCCGAGTACGCGGTGTTCTGGCGGCAGAACGGAATGCGGACGCCACCGAGGATGGCGACGGGACGAGCGTTGGGCATGGAGATACCTGGACAACGCCACGCCGGGCCTGAAGGCCTATCTGACCCGCGACAGCGACGTGTTCATC
>NZ_JBNNHG010000248.1:0-2543 GCF_050268705.1 Stenotrophomonas sp. NPDC077659
GCACGCGCCCTCGTGGGCGAAGGTGTGAACGTGGTGATCGTGGCCCGTGGCGAAGTGGTTGGTCAGCTGGGTCAGCTGCTTGCTGCCCAGGTCCATCACGTAGATTTCCGGGTTGCCCGAACGCGAGAGGGTCAAGGCCAGCTTGCGGCCGTCCGGCGAGAAGGCCGGGGCGCTGTTGATGCCGCGGAAGCTGGTGACCAGCTCACGGGCGCCGGTGGAGATGTTCTGGATGTAGATGGCCGAATTGCCACGCTCGAAGCTGACATAGGCCAGCTTGCCGCCATCCGGGCTCCACGACGGCGACAGCAGCGGCTCGGCCGAGCGGACGATGGTCTGCGGGTTGTAGCCGTCCGAATCGGCGACCATCAGCGCGTAGCGCATGGCATCGCCCTTGCCGCTGGCGGTGACATAGGCGATGCGGGTCCAGAAGGCGCCGCGCACACCGGTGATCTTTTCGTAGATGGCATCGGCCATCTGGTGGGCAACGTCACGCATGGCGTTGCCGCGCGCGGTCATGGCCAGGCCCAGCAGGCGCTCGCCCTTGGGCACGTCGAACAGTTCGTACTCGACGCGGTAGGCACCGGCGCCGGCGTCCATCACGCGGCCGACCACGATGTAGTTCTGCTTCAGCGCGCGCCAGGTCGGGAACTGGATCTCGCCGCCACGGGTCGGCTTTTCCACGATCTGCCCTTCGGGCAGCGTGCGGAACTGGCCCGAGCGCTCCAGATCGGCGCGGACGACGCCGGCCACATCGGTCTGCGGGGCACCGGCCGAGCCCTGGTAGGGCATGGGCACGACGGTGATCGGCAGCGCGGAGGCATTGCCGCCGACGATCTCAAGGTCAAGGCTCCTCTGCTGCGCGAAGGCAGCGAAAGGCAGCAACAGAGCCGCAAACACGGCAAGCCAGCGAGGCATCTTCTTCATGGAGCGCTCAATAGGGGGAAACCGGTACGAGGGATAGCAAACGGCGGGTGAACCGCTTCGCAATCATGAACCAAGGGTACGTGAATTCCGGGTCAGTGCCAGCGTGCACGGGTCGCGCGTCGTCGACGCCAGGGCCCCGCCGCCGGATGCGGACGGGGCTGTCCGATCCGCCTTATCACTCCTGCGGGGTGAACGTCAGGTTGAGCGTGCGCGCGAACACCGATTCAAAGCCACGGTACGGCAGCGGCTGCGCATTGAGCACGGCCGCCTCGATCGAGCGCTTGCCTGCCTCGTCGTACGGGCAGTTGGCGCCCACCTTGGCCTGCAGCACCTGCCCACCCGGAATCTGGGTGATGGTGATCTGGCACTTCTGGCCCAACGGCACGCTGTCAGGCCGGGTCCACGAACTGCTGATCTTGCTGACCAGTGCCGCAGCGTACTTTGCCGACAGGTCATTACTGGTACCGCCCGCGCCACCGGCTGGCTGGGCCTGGCTGCTGCTGGCCGCAGCTGCACCGGCTGCATTGCGGGCCGCGGCGACCTGGCGCAGCTTCTGCTCTGCCAGCTTGGCTTCCTTCTCGGCCTGCTCGCGCTTGGCCCGGATGTCGGCGATCTTCTTCTGCCGCTCGGCCTCGGCCTTGTCAGCCGCCACCTTCTCCTGCTCGGCGATCTTTTTCCTGGCGTCCGCTTCCTGCTGCTTGGCCAGGCGCGCCTTCTGTTCGGCTTCTTCCTGGCGCTTGCGTTCGGTCAGGTCGATCTGTTCCTGGCGCTTCCTGGCCTCCTGCTCCTGCTTGGCCTTTTCCTGCGAAATGGCCAAGGCATTGGCGGCGTCCTGGTCCTTGGTATCAGGCTGGGCAATGCGTTCCTGCGCCTGTTGCTGCTGCGGCGTGGGCGCATCCTGCGGGCGCGGCGCCTCGATCGGCTGCGGCGGCGGGATGGTGTCCTCGGGCACGGGTGCCGGCACTGGCTCAGGCACCGGCTCGGGCAGGTCTTCCAGCTTTTCCGACTGGCGCAGGGCCTGGCGCGCGGCGGCCGATTCGGACGAGGACAGCGCCAGGCTGGCCTCGACCGAGGGCTCGCCTGCGGCGGCATCGGTATTGCGCTCGGGCGACCACAGCCAGGCCACGATGAAGACCAGTGCGACCAGCAGGTGCACCAGCACGGCCAGCGCCAGGGGCAGGCCCCAGCCGGGCTCGCGCTGCTGCGGAGGTGGCAGGGCGTCAGCGTGCATCGGTGGCCAGGCCTACCTTGTCGACTTTGGCGCGCTTGATGACATCCATCGCAGCGATGACCTTTTCATAGGCCACGGCACGGTCGGCGGCGACAATCACGCGCACGTCCTTGTCCTGCGCGGCGATGCCGGACAGGCGGCCTTCCAGTTCCTCGGCGCTGACCGCGGTCGGCTCCTTGGCGTCGGGCAGCTTCAGGCTCAGCTGGCCGTCCTGGCGGACCGAGACGATCAGCGGGTCCTGCTTGCTCTCCAGCGCCTTGGCGTTGGACTGCGGCAGGTCGACATCGAAGCTCAGGGTGAGCAGCGGCGCGGTGACCATGAATCGACTGCTCCTGCTCCGGCCTTTCGTAGATACCGTGTTGTCCTTGCCTAGGCAAGGACAACACGG
>NZ_JBNNHG010000249.1:0-2460 GCF_050268705.1 Stenotrophomonas sp. NPDC077659
CTGGTGGGCGGCAGCCTGCTGCTGTACGTGCTGCGCGCCAGCGGCCTGAGCGTGCTCGACTCTACAATGGGGCATGCATTCCACGAGCCCGCCCATGCGCATCGTCCATCACCTCGAAAACTCCCGTTCGCTGCGCGTGCTGTGGATGCTGGAAGAGCTGGGCCTGGACTACGAGCTGCGCCGCTACCCGCGTGATCCGAAGACGCTGCTGGCGCCACCGGAGCTGCGGCAGGTGCATCCGCTGGGCAAGTCGCCGGTGCTGCAGGATGGCGATCTGGTGCTGGCCGAATCCGGGGCCATCCTCGACTATCTGGCCGACCGCTACGACACCCAGCGCCAGCTCTCACCCTCGCCGGTGCCGGCCGACGGTGCCGAGCGCATCGATTACCGTTATTGGCTGCACTACGCCGAAGGCTCGGCCATGCCGCCGTTGCTGCTGACCCTGGTGATCGGTCGCATCCGCAGCGCGCCGATGCCGTTCTTCGCCCGGCCGATCGCCCGCAGCATCGCCGACAAGGCCGAGCGCAGCTTCATCGGCCCGCAGCGACGCCTGCACCTGGACTGGATGGAGCGGCGGCTGACCGAGTGCCCGTGGTTCGCAGGCGACCGGTTCACCGCCGCCGACATACAGATGAGCTTCCCGATCCAGGCCGCTGCTGCCCGTGGCGGCGGCCTGGACGACAAGCCCGCGCTGCGTGCCTTCCTCGCACGTATCGGCGAACGCCCGGCGTACCAGCGTGCCGAGGCCCACGGTGGGGCCCTGCAGGCCCTGCGCGGCGATTGAGGCGCGGCCGTATCGCCCCCATCCTGCAGGCATGGATACCGACACCCCCCGTTTCGACAACCGTCTGCTGGCCGCCCTGCCGGGTGACCCTGAGGCCGGCGCGCGCCGCCGCGAGGTGCGGGGTGCGGCGTGGTCATCGGTGATGCCCACCCCGGTGGCGGCACCGTCCCTGCTGGCCTGGTCGCCCGAGGTCGCCTTGATGCTTGGCTTTGCAGCCGCAGATGTGGAAGGTGAGGACTTTGCCCGGGTGGTTGCGGGCAACGCGCTTTACGCTGGCATGCAGCCGTGGGCGGCCAATTATGGGGGCCATCAGTTCGGCCACTGGGCGGGCCAGCTGGGCGATGGCCGCGCGATCTCGCTGGGTGAACTGGTGGCTGCCGATGGCCGGCACTGGGAACTGCAGCTCAAGGGCGCCGGGCCGACGCCGTATTCGCGCGGCGCCGACGGCCGCGCCGTGCTGCGCTCATCCATCCGCGAGTTTCTGTGCAGCGAAGCCATGCATCATCTCGGCGTACCGACCACGCGCGCGCTGTCGCTGGTCGCCACCGGCGAAGAGGTGATGCGTGACATGTTCTACGACGGCCACCCGCGCGCCGAGCCGGGCGCCATTGTCTGCCGCGTCGCGCCATCGTTCATCCGCTTCGGTACGTTCGAGCTGCCGGCATCGCGCGGTGAAACCGCGCTGTTGAAGCAACTGGCCGATGCCTGCATCGCCCGTGATTTCCCTGAGCTGCAGGGCGAGGGTGAGGCGCTGTATGGCGACTGGTTCGCACAGATCGCCGTGCGCACCGCCGAGCTGATGGCGCACTGGATGCGGGTTGGTTTCGTGCACGGGGTAATGAATACCGACAACCTGTCCGTGCTGGGCCTGACCATCGACTATGGCCCATATGGCTGGGTGGAGGACTACGACCCGGACTGGACGCCCAACACCACCGATGCACAGGGCCGGCGCTATCGCTTCGGCACGCAGCCGCAGGTGGCGTACTGGAATCTCAACCGGCTTGCACAGGCGCTGTCGCCGTTGTTCGCCGACGTGCAGCCGCTGCAGGCGGGGCTGGCGGCATTCCAGAGCACGTTTGTTGCCTGCACGCGCCGCGATGCCGCTGCCAAGCTGGGCCTGGCGGCTGCCGACGACGAAGACCTGCAGCTGTACCTGCGCTGGCAGCAGCTGCTGCAGGACGGCGGCATGGACATGACCCTGGCCTGGCGCGCACTGATGCGCGTGGATGCGGCGGCGCCGGATGCCCGTGTGCTGGAGGCGGTGTACTACGACGACACGCGCCGGCAGGCCGTGCAGGCGCCGCTGCAGACGTGGCTGCAGGACTATGCCGCGCGGCTGCGTGCTGATCCGCTGCCGGCGGACATGCGGTTGGCGAAGATGGCGGCGGCCAATCCGCTGTACGTGCTGCGCAACTGGCTGGCGCAGGAAGCGATCGACCGGGCGGAGCAGGGCGACCTGGGCGGTGTGCATGCGCTGCAGCAGGTGCTGCGTGATCCGTACACGGAGCGCCCGGGGCTGGAGCACTATGCGGGCAAGCGGCCGGCGTGGGCGGACCATCGTGCAGGCTGTTCGATGCTGTCCTGCAGTTCGTAGGGGGTGTTTTGCAGGGCTTGCAGGCCTGCACCTGCTCAATGCAACGGCAACGGCCAAAGCCAGAGCGGGCATTCCGTGG
>NZ_JBNNHG010000250.1:0-2392 GCF_050268705.1 Stenotrophomonas sp. NPDC077659
AGACGTCTACGCCGCGCATTGGAAGGGGTGATGTTCCGACTCAAGTAGTCTACGATCTGAGAGGTATTTCAGCAGCCTGCTAGTTCCGAAATGGACGTGGCGTCCTGACCCATATGCGTATGTTAGACACATTTGCTCCACTCGCTCCTTGCCCAACTTCACGGAATCCAAGGTCAGCCTCGATCAAATTCCAGCAGCATCGATAAGCCGAACACCTCGTGTGGAACTCCCAACACCGAACCCTCCTGCGATCAGCGCATCTCTCAGGACTCTGTCGCAGAACACATCTGCGGTGTAAGGCGTTACAAACACATGCGCCGCCCCGACAACGGTCGTATCGAAAGCCAAACGCGCACCACCCGAAGCACTGTAGTACTTGCCATTCCGATACCCCTCGGTCAGCACCTTTACCGTGGACGACGCCAGATCAACTGCATCAAGCACTCTTGTCACTTCGCAGAAGTAGTGAGGCGCAGCTGTGGCGCCATCCTCCAGAACGAACTCGCACTCGGCAAACGCAAAACCCTCGGGATCCACTGATGCAAGCAGTTGCTTCAGAGGCTCTGACACAAGCCAATAGTCAGTGATGCCGCTCTGCAGATCCTTTGGCATTTCACCCAGCCGGCGCTTGTGCCGAAGGCGGGGCTTGACCTTCAGGTTCGCAAGCCCGCCAGCCTCAGGGGGAACGCTCAAACCGGCGGGAAACGGAATATCGTCCTCATTTTCGACCTCAACGCCATTCCCACGCCCACCACCGCGCATGTCAGCACGAAGAATGTAGAACTTGCCCAGCGCTGGCTCGCTTCCGTTTGTCATACCTGATACCTACAAAAGAGAATATTTCACAATTTTTATCACAGGACGTTTTTGCCAGATTTCGCTCGTTTCCAGTGTCAGCGAAGCGAGCCACCTTATCGGCGCGTACCAGGCACACCAAGCTGCCTGTTGCGTGACAAATTCGCCTCGCCTTCGCCAGGAGTGGCTTACGAGTCAGACATTGGCCGCGTCCTTGAATCTCAGGCCGCACGTTCTGCGTTCATCGCCGATACCAGCAGCACGGATAGCCTCCCGGAACTTCCGGTCACAATAGACGAGATCGCCAGAATAGGGCGTTCGAAACACGTGCGCGCCGCCAAGGACGTCCTTTTTGAAGGCCAGGCTGGCCCCGCCGCGAAGATCGTAGAATTTTCCACCGGCATAGTCCTCGTCGATGACCACCCTGAGCGTGGATGCGCCTTCGTCCACAGCGTCCACCTCGCGCACAACGTCGCACAGATAGTACGCAGGCCCATCTCTTCCATCTGGCAGTCGGTAGTCGCACCTCACGAATTCAAACGCGCCAGGATCATTGCTGATGAACACAGCTCTCAGCCGGTCGGATACGAGCCAGTAGCCACTCATTCCCCCTTCAAGATCCTCTGGCGGGTCGCCCACCTTCGGCTTGAGGACAAGGCGAGGCCTTTCCTTCAATGGCGGGAATCCGCCATCCTCAGGACGAAGAATCAGTCTGGGTGACTGCAACAACTCGTCTTCGTTCTCGATCTCAACCCCATGGCCTCTGCCAGGTCTGGTGGTATCGGGCATCAGCAGGAAGAACTCACCTGGCACCGGGCTATTTGGCATGGTCAACTCCATACATGCGATCTCCTTGGCAGGCCCTACACAGCCAGCACCAGATCCCCATTGATCAGCGCCACCTTCACGGTGTCCGCAACCTGAGCACCGCCTCCAGAGCACGGGCTGTAGCAGCTGGATCACCCTGCATAGCGCCCTGCCCGACGGGCGACAGCTCGATCATGGAAAGCTGCTCTACCATCCCCACCGTGTAGGACTCAAGCGGCTTGGCAGCGAATTGCGAACAGCCCAGTTTGGCCGCCAGCTCTCTATCGACCGGAAGATAGAGCCTGTTCTGGGGAACATTGATATCGAATTCGCCCACCGCGTGAAGCTGCTGCAGCAGACCGCTCTGCGAAAAGATCGTGGCATCGATGATCAGCTGCAGGTCAAACAGCCCATCGTTGTCTTCATTGGCCGTCATGGCGTTCCCTCGCTGTGGGTGTGATGCATCCGTTGCCGTAAGTTCTACGCTGGTCCGCGGCGGCGGGCAATCAGAATCCTGTGAATTTCCTCACGGGCTTGGAGTTCCGTCCCAGCCCTGCCGAGCCCGTTTGCCACCAACTACCTGCTGGGCTGCTATGCCGATCTGAAACGCGCGACGCGGCGTACGCGGAGCAGTTGGGAGGGCCATCGGTAGACTCTGTGCCATCCAGACATCATCTGCAATCAATGGAGTTGGCCCATTCAACAATCTGGGAATAAAATTCGCCCCGGCTCGCTTAGCAGGCTGCTGAAATACCAGTCGCCACGCGAGGCGCCACAGTCAACATTTTCC
>NZ_JBNNHG010000251.1:0-2381 GCF_050268705.1 Stenotrophomonas sp. NPDC077659
GGGTCAGCTCTGCGGTTTCCTTGGCGAAGTCGGTGTCCTTGATGCGGCTACGCGATGCGGACAGGTTCTCCGTCGAGGTCTGCAGGTTGGCGACCACCGAGGTGAAGCGGTTCTGGATGGCACCCAGATCGGCGCGGGTGTTGTTGATCGACTCCAGCGCCTTGTCGACGATCTCAATCGCCTTCTGCGCACCGGCGACGTCGCCGATGTTGAGGTCGGACAGGTGGGAGTTGCTGGCATTGGCCGACACATCAGTTGTGGTCGCGACGTTGGCAGCGAGGCCAGTCACTTCGAGCTTTGAGATGTCTGCGCCTGCCTTGATCGAGGTCAAGGTGATCGATCCTGCGACCGGATTGCCGTTTGCATCCAAGCTCTGCGAGGCAAGGAGGCCGGTCTCGCCCAGTTTTGCATTCAGTGCAGCAGTGACTGCATTGGTTGCATTCTGCATGTTGCTGGCAGTGATGGTCGCACGAGACGCATTGCTTGCGTTAGCAGCAGCAATCGCTGCCGACTCTGCCGGAGTGGGGTTGTCGGCATCTGCCGGAGTCGGAGGCGTCACTACCGCCGGCACCGTAGATGCGGAATAGGTGATCTCACCCAGGTCAATATCACCCACTGCCATGCCGGTGATCTTGCCGCTGCTCAGATCTGCTGCGGCGGCGAACACGATGCTTCCGTTGGTAGCAAAGTTGGCTTCGCCGAGTGCGTTGGTCTTCGCATTGACTACTTTGTCGATTGCGATGGCCTGGCCGGCATTGGCGCCAACCTGGAACAGCTGGCTTGAGAACGATCCGTCCAGCAGCTTGGTGCCGTTGAATTCGGACTGCTTGGCCACGCGGTCGATCTCGCTCACCAGCTGGGTCACTTCGGCCTGCAGGGCTTTGCGGTCGCTGGCCGAGTTCGTGGCGTTGGAGGACTGCACTGACAGCTCGCGGATGCGCTGAAGGTTGTTGCCGATTTCAGACAGCGAACCTTCTGCAACCTGAGCCAGCGAGATGCCGTCGTTGGCGTTGCGGATGGCCACATCGGTACCGCGGATCTGGGTGCCGAAGCGCTCGGAGATGGCCAGGCCGGCGGCGTCGTCCTTGGCGCTGTTGATGCGCGAACCCGAGGACAGGCGCTGGATGGTGGTGGCCAGCGAGCTGCCGCTGGTGCTCAGGTTACGCTGAGCATTCAACGACATCGTGTTGGTGTTGATGACTTGTGCCATGGTGGATTTCCTTTGGCTTCTATGAGACGTCGATCAGGCACCGGGCGGGCATTCATTCCACGCCCGGGCCTCGCTCTATGCAGGTATCAGCGCAGCAGGCTCAGCACGTTCTGCGGCACTTGATTGGCCTGGGCCAGCATGGCCGTACCAGCCTGCTGCAGGATCTGGGTGCGGGTCAGCTCTGCGGTTTCCTTGGCGAAGTCGGTGTCCTTGATGCGGCTACGCGACGCGGACAAGTTCTCCGTCGAGGTCTGCAGGTTGGCCACCACCGAGGTGAAGCGGTTCTGGATGGCACCCAGGTCAGCGCGGGTGTTGTTGATGGAGCTCAGTGCCTCGTCAACCAAGGACAGGGCCTTTTGTGCGCCGGTTGTGGTACTGACGTCGAGGTTGGTGGCATGTTCGGCCGAGGTGGTCACCGCGCTGGTGGCCATTGCCGGGTCCGCCGCTCCCCAGCTGCCGTTGGCCTGTTTGGCAGACGTGGTCAACGCAACAGTGCCTGCTGCGGTCAGCGTGGTGCCAGTGGTCAGATCACCGCCATTCTTGACCTGGGTGAGGGTGACCTGGCTGCCGTCGTCGCTTACTGCAGCCAGGATGCCCGTCTCGCCCAGCTTGGCGTTGATGGCGGTGGCGGCAGCCTTGTTCTGGTCGGCAACCGTAGCGCCGCTGGCCACTTCAATGGTGTCCAGCTTGATGGTGCTGACGGTGCCGTCGGCGCCCTTCACTGCGATGCTGCCGCTGATACGGGTGTCTGCCGTGGTCACGCCGGTCGGTGCGGTAAGGGTGGCACTCTTGAAACTCGCGGCGCCCAGATTGGCGACAGTTGCATCGACGGTCTTGTCGATGGCAATCGCCTGGCCGGCATTGGCACCGACCTGGAACAGCTGGCTGGAGAACGAGCCGTCCAGCAGCTTGGTGCCGTTGAACTCAGACTGCTTGGCAACACGGTCTATTTCGCTCTTGAGCTGAGTGACTTCCGCCTGCAGCGCCTTGCGGTCGCTGGCGGAGTTGGTGGCGTTGGAGGCCTGCACGGCCAGTTCACGGATGCGCTGCAGGTTGTTGCCGATTTCCGACAGCGAACCTTCGGCGACCTGGGCCAGCGAGATGCCGTCGTTGGCATTGCGGATGGCCACATCGGTACCGCGGATCTGGGTGCCGAAGCGCTCGGAGATGG
>NZ_JBNNHG010000252.1:0-2291 GCF_050268705.1 Stenotrophomonas sp. NPDC077659
AGCACCAGCAGCGACGAATACGCCCAGTCCGATGAACCCTGCATGCCGGTGATCGCCGCCCAGCCCAGCATCGGCGGCATCGCGCCGGCCAGGCCACCGATGACGATGTTCTGCGAGGTCGCGCGCTTGAGGTACACGGTGTAGATCACCGCATAACCGATCAGCGAGGCGAAGGTCAGCACCGCCGTGATCCAGTTCACCCACAGCAGCAGGATCGTCATCGACAGCACGATCAGCACGCCGGCAAACACCAGCACCTGCCACGGCTTCACCTTGCCCACCACCAGCGGGCGCCACGAGGTGCGCGCCATCTGCGCATCGATGTGAGCATCCAGCAGTTGGTTGATGGCGGCGGCGGCCGATGCGGCCAGCCAGATGCCGAGGAAACCCAGCGCACCGGCGCGTACCTGTTCCCAGCTGGGCACACCCGGAATGGCCAGGACCATGCCGACCAGGGCGGTGAAAACGATCAGGGCCACGACCTTGGGTTTGGTCAGGTCCCAGTACTGGCGGTAATTGGAAAACATGGAATCAGTCCGGGGCACGCAGGCGGGCCAGCAGGCTGACCAGTACGAACAACAGGGCAACGGCCACGCCGTTGTGGGCCACGGCCACTTCCAGCGGCAGAGCCAGCTTCACGTTGAGGATGCCCAGGGTGACCTGCAGCACCAGCAGCGCCACCAGGGCGCTGGCCCAGCCACGCATGCTGGGCACGCGGAACAGGCGCAGGCCCAGCCACAGCAGGTAGCCCGCTACCACGATCGCAAACAGGCGGTGCGCCATCTGGATGGCGATGCGCGAGGCGCCATCCAGCACGCCCCCTTCGTAATCCACGCCGATGCCGCGCCACAGGGTGAAGCCCTCGGTGAAGTTGTGCTGTGGCCACCACTGGTTGGCGCAGCGCGGGAAGTTGTCCAGCGAGGCGCTGCCACCGCCACAGGCCAGGGCCGCATAGTTGGCGCTGACCCAGCCGCCCAGGGCGATCTGGGTGACCAGCACGGCCACGCCGATGCGCAGCAGCCACTTCAGCTTCGGCGCTTCGGCCAGGGTGATCGGCATGTGCGTCGCACGCCACGCCATCCACGCCAGCAGCGCGAACATCAGCATGCCGCCCAGCAGGTGGCCCATCACCACGATGGGTTTGAGCAGCAGGGTCACCGTCCACATGCCCAGCAGGGCCTGGAAGATCACCACCGCCAAGGTCAGCAGCGCCGCGCGTGCCAGGTCGATGTTGCCCCAGCGCAGCGCGGCGATCAGCAGGATCGCCTCACCGGTCAGGGCAAGCACGCTGGCCGTGCCATGCCAGCCCATCATGTACAGGGGTATGCCGGCGGCCACCAGCACGCAGGCGGTCACCACCGCCGTGGTTCCGAAGCGGCGCCTGCGGGTGGCCAGCAGGGCCAGGGTGAGGATCTCGATGCCCAGTGCGCCGGCCAGGAAGCGGTGCACCTGCTCGCGCCAGGCCTTGTGGGTTTCCAGCGGGCGGATTTCCGCCGCCGGGTGACCGATGGTCTCTTCCACATGCTGCGGCCAGGTGGCCTGGCCATAGCAGGTCGGCCAGTCCGGGCAGCTCAGGCCGGCATCGGACAGGCGGACGAAGGCACCGAACATGATCGTGCTGGCGGTCATGATCATGGCGAACCAGGCCAGGCGGTGGAAGTTGCGATGCAGCGCCGGGCGCGCGGGAAGGCTCATCAAACGGGACTCACTTCAGTTTCAGCAACGTGGCCATGTCCTTGCGCAGGCCACCCAGGTCACTGCCGGGGGCATGGCGCATGATCACGAAGCCGTTCGGATCGATTACGTAGACCGGCAGTCCCGCCGGATCATCGACGCCCGGCAGGGCCGCGCGCAGGGCTGGCGACGGGGCCAGCGGCCGCAGCGCGGGCAGCGAGGCGATCGACGCCGGTGGCGTACCCAGCCACAGGATCTCCACATTATCGGCGTTATGGCCAAACAGCTGCCACACCTTGCCCAGTCCCTGCGACAAAGTGACGCACTGCGCATCACAGACCCCGGCCGGGGCCACCAGCAAGCGCCAGGTCCGCGCCTCGGGGTTCCACGGGTAGGCTTGGCCGTTGGCCAGGGTGGGCGCCTGCTGCCGCAGGTCCACCGGCGGCTGCAGCAACTGGCCCGCATTGCGGTGCCCGGAGGGCTGCCAGCCGGTGAAACGCAGCACGGCAGCCAATGCCATCGCCCCGAAGAACAAGGCGAACAGCAGCACCAGGGTCCGGACCCGCTTCCTGCTGGCCGACCAGCCGGTCTCGTTCCTGGATTTCGACGAGGACGAC
>NZ_JBNNHG010000253.1:0-2278 GCF_050268705.1 Stenotrophomonas sp. NPDC077659
TGGAAATCGATCAATTCAACTCACGTGTTGCGCTTGCAAGTTGAGACCGCCCTTGTACCGCTCATGATGACCCCCAGCCAGCTGAAGAAGATTCCAAGCATCGAGTTGCAGTTGCATCGATGGATTACGCTGGTCGAGGACGGAAAGATTCCCGACTGCGTCTACCTGGATAAAGCCGGAACCCAGATCTGGATCAAGCGTGCATACCAGAACCTGGCCGGCTTCGACGATGACGTGCCGGTCCTCACCCTGGGCAACATTTCGGTCAACCGTAAGCTGCGCGGCAAGGGCTGGTTTACCGGCTTCCTGGACTTGTGCGATGCCCTGATACCGTGGCCGGCGCTGTATGTGGAGCGCGTCCAGAATACACGACTTCCCGGGTTCCTTAAGCGCCAAGGTTTCGTAGAGCTGCAGTACGACAACTTTTACCGCCCGTCACTGGGCTGGCGGACAAAGCACGGCTGGTCGCCAGAGGACATCAGCGCAGCACAATCGGCAGCCGCGCAGGCCCACGTGCGGCCGTTCTACGAGGATCCCGAGGCCATGGCCAAGCTCACGGCAAAATGGAACCTTCGCGAGCAGTAACACACTGTGCATCCATGCCCCTGTCCATGCGCTTCACGAGTGTGATCTCGCCGGCAGCTCCATATGGACTGACTAGGCGGACTCGGCGTCCTGCCAAGTGGCCCGGGAGCTGGGGATTCGCGACATCCTGCTGACCCACTGGAAGCGCGAGGCGCATTTTATGAGGGAGGAGGGGAGGGGGCGGCCAGGTGGCCCTCCTGCCGACGAGCGGCCAGCAGCGCGCTGAGATTCGCCACTCACGCAACCCGCGAGGGAAAGGCCACAGCGCCTCGGTCAGCCTGATGGCGTCCAACCTTCAGGGCTATGCCGTCAGCGAGCCCAAGGAGGCCCATCAATCCCGACCAAGCCGACGAGTCAACCGTGCGAGGGCGGGGGGGGGCAGAGTGATCTGCAGGTGGAACAACGCCTTGCTAGAACAACTGGTCACCACAGGCCACCCAAGTGATGCTCACAGGCGACAAGAACAATGGGGCGCAGAGCCCACGTATCGCTGTCCAAAGGAGGATGGAACTCCGTGGCGGTAACCCTGCTTATAGGTGGAGTAATGCCGATTCCACCGGATCAACCTCGTGCCGCTTCAGGAGCTGATTGAGTTCCAGCAAGATATCTGCGCGAAGTACATTCAATCTAGGGGCAATAGCAGGATCCTGAAAAACAATCCAATCGCCACCGCCAGGTCGAATGTCTCCGCGCGCAGAGCACTCCGTAACGTCGTCACGAAGCCGCTGGAGCTTAGCCTCGATGATGTCGACGCTTCTTCTATCTACCGGCGCAGTCATTCTTCGCGCAGGGAGGCAAGAATCCACCAAGTTGCTATCGCCATCTCGTAGGTAACCGGTTGCTATCAAGTGCTGCAGCAGGGTGACTGCCTCAATGATGCTGCCGATTTGGTTCTCGTTTTCCATCTTGGTCTTCATCAAGGGTCGATTAAATCCAGCCCTTAGCTTTGCAGCTACGAGTCGATCACCACGGGCAAGGCCATAGCGCTCCAACACCTCCTGATAAAACTGAAGTCCCACAAGAAGGTTCCTGTTCAACTTCTCCTCAAACCACTCCCAGAACCAGATCGATACTTCGCACTTTCCTTCATTCTTGCGAGCCAGACTGAGCGATGCGAGCTGCTCCTGCAGTCGCGCATCCTGCTGGGCCGTGGTTGCCAGAACGAACGAGTCCAAAGGAATGCTGAGCGGCTCGGTCATCGCAAGTGAATCAACAACATCGCACATCGTAACGACGCCGATAACGGAGACATTCCCTTCTGCGTCAGCTATAGACCGTCTCTTGCACTGTACCCCAACCCTGAGCCTACGCCGATTGCGATAGTCCCAACCAACGACGTCGACACCGTGCTGCGCTTGGCCCTGCCGCCCCAATATCTGTGCCTGAGGGTCGCTCCATTCATCAGCACACAGAGCACGCGTCAGCTTTTCGAAGTCCTGCCAGTTGTCAGGCGGTGGAAATTTCATTGTGATCTGTCCCACGTTAGATCTCCCATGCTCCGTGTTACCCCCAAAATTTCGACAGCCTAGCCGAATTTTCTTGGGGCGCTGTCCGCGCCAACCACATACGCTTCCTTCTACACGAACTGCCTGGTACAAGGAAGCCTCGGTGCGACAGTAGGAGCCCCGTCGACAAATATCTTAGGGATCCTCTGAAGAATCCCCGGTAGTGCCGGCCGCTGGCCGGCAGCTTG
>NZ_JBNNHG010000254.1:0-2278 GCF_050268705.1 Stenotrophomonas sp. NPDC077659
TGCACGTGCTCCTTCTGGGATTCAGGGGAGCGGACAACTATGGTGACAGTGGGGGACCTGCTCCACCGGCACCTGTAACTCCTGCGATATCAGCAGCGATACTGGTAGCTGCCGATACGACACTTGGATTGGCCATCGCAACCATGCCAGCTTCGATCAGCACTGGGGCAGCCATTGCCGCTGTAACGGCGATTGCGGCCGGTCTCATCGGCTCGTATACGGCGCCATTTCCGGCAGCAATATCTCTCCGATGCTGCTCAACGAATCGCTCTGCGGCCTGCCTTCCATCCGCATCGACGAACCTGTACGGATTCCCGTTCGCGTACCGATACCGATTGAACTGCTCAACTGGCATTTGGTGAGCGGTGACTGGGTCTACCGACAGAAACACGCCCAATTGTGGATCCATGTAGCGCTGTTGCATGTAGCTCAGCCCTGTAGCCGAGTCGCTCACATGTCCGGCGTACCCAGGTCCATCCGTGACCTGACCGCCTACCACGGCCCCGTAAGGCTCGTAGTCATATCGCTTGATGACGTTGCCGTTGGCATCGCTTTCGGCCACAACCGAGCCGAGGGCATCAGTGTGAATGTATGTGATCGTTGCCTGGGCGATTGCGGATGGTGACAGGCCAAGGCCCATCAGCAGCACGCAGCACAGCCAGGCGCCTATGGCACCCAGCTTGCGAGTTCGATCTTCAAATCCCCCGAAGCGGGTCGACACACCGCCTGCAGTTCCCCCGAACCTGCGCATCATTCCAATCCATGAAAGAGCCTTGAAGCAAGGCTTGGCATTCATAGCACAGGAAGGCAGTCATCGGAGTCCAACTCCAGGACTGAGGCCAGAGGGACCATTCTGAATTGGACCAGGCCCTCGGCTATAAACCTCGCGAGGGATTGAACGGCTACTGGAAGCGCATGATTGCCCGCCATGGGCTGGTACTACTGAAGCAGCCGATCAGCGGCCCGCATTACCAACAGCCATGCCGGTCAAACGAAAAACCCCGACCAACGCCGGGGCTTTTCATCAGAACGGGGGCCGGAAACAGGAACCAAACCAAAGATCTATGCCTTACGCGGTGAACAGCGCCTTCATCTTCTTCAGCGCGTTCGCTTCGACCTGGCGGATGCGCTCGGCGGACACGCCGTACTCATCGGCCAGTTCCTGCAGCGTCACCTTGCTGTCGGCATCCAGCCAGCGGCGGCGGATGATGTCGCGCGAACGGGCATCCAGCTCGGCCAGGCCTTCGCGCAGCAGCTGCATCTGGTTGTCTTCGCTGTCCTCGCGCTCATAGGCCATCGACGGATCTTCGTCGTTGGACACCAGGAACGCCGCCGGCGACGGCGGTGCGTGATCGTTGTCCTCGTCGGTCGGCGCATCGAAACCGATATCGCGACCGGACAGGCGCGACTCCATTTCCATGACCTCGCGCTCGGACACGTTCAGGTCCTTGGCCACCGCGCTGACTTCGGCCGCGTTCATCCAGCCCAGGCGCGTCTTCGACTTGCGCAGGTTGAAGAACAGCTTGCGCTGCGCCTTGGTCGTGGCGACCTTGACGATGCGCCAGTTCTTGAGGATGAACTCGTGCATTTCGGCACGGATCCAATGCACGGCAAAGGACACCAGGCGCACGCCCATGTCGGGATCGAAACGCTTGACCGCCTTCATCAGGCCGATGTTGCCTTCCTGGATCAGGTCACCCAGCGCAAGACCGTAGCCGTTGTAACCGCGGGCCACATGCACCACGAAGCGCAGGTGCGAGTGCACCAGCTCACGTGCGGCGTCCAGATCGTCACCGTCGCGGAAGCGACGGGCCAGGTCCTGTTCGTCATCGACCGACAGCACCGGAATCTGGTGCACGGCACCGATGTAGGCGTCCAGCGAACCGAGCGCACTGGGAATCGGGAGATTGTTTGCCACAAGGGCAGTAGAGGTGTTCTGGCTCATAGGCACCCATCTTAGCAGTCCGGGATTTGGACTGCTAAAGCCGAACTGCTGGAACTGAAGGCCGTCGACGAAGGCCGCGCCTCGGGCGTGGTCATCGAATCCTCGCTGGACAAGGGCCGCGGCCCGGTCGCGACGGTGCTGGTGCAGCAGGGCCGCCTGAAGAAGGGCGACTACCTGGTGTGCGGCATCCAGTACGGCCGCGTGCGTGCGCTGTTCGACGAAACCGGCAAGCAGCCGGAATTCGCCGGCCCGTCCATCCCGGTGCAGGTCCTGGGTCTGTCCGGCGTGCGCCAGGCGCTGGCCCAGCGTGACATCGCCCAGGACGGCTACGAG
>NZ_JBNNHG010000255.1:0-2242 GCF_050268705.1 Stenotrophomonas sp. NPDC077659
CAGCTGCATCGCAATTTCATGGGCTATACCACCCATGCCGACACCGACCTGGTGGCCGGAATGTCGGCGGAGCTGCCGGTGTTCACCCTCAACCCGCAATTGGAACGTGTCTTGCAGGAGTCCACGCAGGGCAACGGCGCTGCGCTGGAACCCGGTCTCGCAGAGCGTCTGCACCAGAGCCTGGCCGAATGTGTCAGCAAGCAGGAAGCGCGAAACGAGCCGGCGGTCGTGCTGGTACCGGCCCCGGTGCGCGCCGCGCTGGCGCGCCTGGTCCGCCACAGCGATCCTTCGCTGTCGGTCCTGGCCTACAGCGAAGTGCCGGAAGACAAGCGCCTGAAACTGGTCGGAACGATCAGCTGACGCCGCCCTTCCAAGCGCCAGAAAACAGACACCACTTACAAACCGCACCACACGACAGATTCCAAGGAGAACCCGAACCGTGCAGACCACCGACCACCCGCGTTCTCCGACCGCCACTCCGCCGACCTCGTCCCGTGACCACAGCATGAAAATCAAACGATTCGTCGCCCCCGACATGCGCTCGGCCATGAACCTGGTGCGCAAGGAACACGGCCCCGACGCGGTGATCCTGTCCAACCGGCGTATCGAGGAAGGCATCGAGATCGTCGCTGCCGCCCATTACGATGAGAGCGTCGTGCAGCGTGCACTGGAAGCCTCGCGCCGCGAGATCGCACCGCCGCCGCCGAAGCCACGCACCGCCGCCGACGCAGTCATCGCCGCCGTCACCCGCCGTCGCAGCGCAACGACCGCCGCCGAACCGGTGGCGGCCACCACCTCGGCCGTGGCCGCCCTGGCCCGCGCCGCCGTCGGCGCGACCGGTCGCACCCTGGACAGTGCCGACGAGATCGTGCCGACCCGCGGCAGCAGCGGCTTCGCCGCCACCCTGGCCCGCGCGGGCGTCAACGAATCGGCACTGCCGGAACAGATCTTCGCCGCGTACGCCGACGCCATCGTGGCACCGCCGGCCAGGCACGTGCTGCCTGCCGCGCCATACCTGGCGCAGGCCCAGGTCCAGCCCCCGGTGGCGGCGCCGATCAACCGCGCCCGCTTCCTGATCGACCCGCCGCTGGAAGAGGACACCGCACCCACGCTGCCGCCGCCCATTCCTGCCGCCGCACCGGCGCCGGCGCCGGCCATCACCATGGCCGCCGCTGTGGTCGAAGCCCCGGTCGAAGCCGCCTGCACCGCGCCTGCGGCCACGGCCAACGACATGACGCCGGTCGCCGGGCCCCAGCCGGCCCCGGCCCCGGCCCCAACCCCGCAGCTTGCCCCCGCCCCTGCCATCACCATGGTTGCCGCCGATGACGGCGAGATCCGCCAGCTGCGCCAGGAAGTGGCGGGCATGCGCCAGGTGATCGAGCGCGAAATGAACCGCTTCACCGACGAACGCCTGCGCGGCAGCCCGGTGCGGGCCACCGCCCTGGACTTGATGGACGAGTACGGCTTCGATACCGGCCTGTCGCGCGACGTGGCCATGCAGATCCCGCTGGACACCGAGGCCCACCGCGGCCGCGGCCTGATGCTGGGGCTGATCTCGCGCAAGCTGCCGATTGCCCCGGTCGACCCGCTGGAAGCCGGCGGTGTGATCGCCCTGGTCGGCCCCACCGGTGCCGGCAAGACCACCACCATCGCCAAGCTGGCCTCGCGCTTTGCTGAAAAGCATGCCCCGCGCGACGTGGCCCTGGTGACCACCGACACGATGCGCATCGGTGCCCGCGAGCAGCTGTACGGCTACGGTCGCCAGCTCGGCATCGCCGTGCACGAGGCCAACAGCGGCACCGACCTGGACCAGCTGCTGGAACGCCTGCAGGACTACAAGCTGGTGCTGATCGACACCGCCGGCCTGGGCCCGCGCGACCGCGCACTGGCCGCCCAGCTGCAGTGGCTGCGTGCCGCCCGCCAGGTACGCACCCTGCTGGTGCTGCCGGCCAACACCAGCTTCGGCGACATGGACGAGGTGGTCCGCCGCTTCGGCGCGGCCAACCTGCAGGGCCTGGTGCTGAGCAAGCTGGACGAGACCGGCCGCTTCGGCAACGCCCTGTCGGTGGCCGTCGACCACGCCCTGCCGATCACCTGGGTGACCGACGGCCAGGACGTCCCGGAGGACCTGCACCGGGCCAGTGCAGCCAATCTCGTACTTCGCCTTGAAGATTTGCGCCGAGCGGCCAGTTTTTGCCGGGCTGCAGACTTATCTACGCCGTTATCCACAGGCGTTGATCGC
>NZ_JBNNHG010000256.1:0-2224 GCF_050268705.1 Stenotrophomonas sp. NPDC077659
GGTCAGCTGCTCGGACTGGGTCATTCTGGCGATGTACGGGCGCACGGTCAGCGGCGCCTCGGTCTGGCCGATGAAGACGCTGGCGCAGACGCTGGTGGTTTCCGCACCGGACACGCGCATCACCTTGGTGATCGACCACGCCATCACGCGGACGATGGCCTGCATGACGTTCAGGTGGTACATCACGCCCATCAGCGCCGAGAAGAAGATGATGGTCGGCAGCACCTGGAAGGCGAAGATGAAGCCGTAGTTCTGGGTGTCCATCAGCGAGCCGAAGATGAAGCCCGAACCTTCATTGACGAAGCTGAGGATCTTGACGAATCCCTTGCCCAGGGCATCGAACACGTCGCGCCCGCCGGGCACCAGGATCACCAGCGCCGCGAACGCGATCTGCAGGGTGATGCCGGTGATGACCAGCTTCCAGTCCACCGCACGCTTGTTGTTGGAAAACAGCCAGGTGATGCCGATCAGCACCGCCAACCCGAAAAGGCCGAAGCCGATCCTGCCCAAACCTTCGACCATGAGAGCTCCCCCGGGGGCGCGCGAAAAACGGGAAGCCTAGTGCAGGGCCGGGGCTGGGGCAAGGAAAAGCGGCGTGCGCGGCCCCATCGGCACCGATCAGGCCAGCAACCGCAAGGGCTTGCCGCCACTGGGGCCGGGTAGAATGGGGCCTGATCCCGGCCCGGATGCGGGCCTGCAACAGGAGAATCGCATGCTCTACCGCCGCCTCGGCTCCTCCGGCCTGCCGGTGTCCGCCCTGTCCTTCGGGGCGTGGGTGACGTTCGGCGACCAGGTGCCGCGTGACGAGGCCCGCAACATGGTGGCCGCCGCCTGGGATCATGGCATCAACTTCTTTGACAACGCCGAGGGTTACGCCAACGGCCGCGCCGAGCAGGTGATGGGCGATGTGATCGCCGACCTGCGCCTGCCGCGCGACGGCTTCTGCGTGTCCAGCAAGGTGTTCTTCGGCAGTGCCAAGGACCCGCGGCCGACCCAGCGTGGCCTGTCGCGCAAGCACGTGACCGATGCCTGCCATGCCGCGCTCAAGCGCCTGCGGGTGGACTACCTTGACCTTTATTACTGCCACCGCCCGGATCCGGACGCGCCCATTGTCGAGACCGTGCACGCGATGGACACGTTGGTCAGGCAGGGCAAGGTGCTGTACTGGGGCACCTCGGAGTGGTCGGCTGCGCAGATCGAGGAGGCCGTGGACATCGCCGCCCGCCACAACTGGCAGGCCCCGTCGATGGAGCAGCCGCAGTACAACCTGCTGCACCGCGAGCGGGTGGAAGTGGAGTACGCACCGCTGTACGCCAGCGCCGGGCTGGGCACCACCATCTTCTCGCCGCTGGCCTCGGGCCTGCTCAGTGGCAAGTACGACCAGGGCATTCCGGCCGATGCGCGGCTGGGCCGCGAGGGCATGGGCTGGCTGCAGGATCTGGTGCTGGGCCAGAACGCCGCCGTGCGCCTGGCCCAGGTGCGCCGCTTCAGCGAGGTCGCCGCCGAGCTGGGCCATGCCCCGGCCAGCCTGGCCATTGCCTGGTGCCTGCGCAATCCCAACGTGTCCAGCGTGATCCTCGGCGCGAGCCGGGTCAGCCAGCTGCTGCAGAACCTGCAGGCGCTGGAGGTGCTGCAGCAGGTGGACGATGCCGGCTGGGCGAAAGTGGAAGCGGCCTTCGTCTGAAGGTTGTACCGCGCGGGTCGCTGTGGATCCGCACCATCCATTGATGTGATCTATCGAAATCGTGAAATCGATCATAAATCTCATCAATGGAATTGAGAATGGTTGTTGATTGTTAACTGAGAATCATTATCATCTGAATCGTCCCTCGCACGAGTCCAGATGCTCATGAATGCTCAACCTGTACTGCTGCGCCCCGAAACGCTGACCCTGCGCGACCGCCCGGTGCGTGTCGTCCCGCCGGAAGAAGTGATCGACAGCGAAGCCCTGCTGAAGGGCCGCCGCGAAATCCTGATCCAGCACGGCGACCGTTTCTACCGGCTGCGCCACACCAGCAACGACAAGCTGATCCTGACCAAGTAATGCGGTCTGGTCGCCTGCCTCCCTCCCTCCTGCCGGCAGCGCTGGCAGGGTGGGCGACCCGTCCGCTCCCGCTCTTTCCCCCTCGGCTGTCCGTGCACGCCTGGCGTGCCGGTGGCCGGGGGCTCCCCCCTGCCGGGTCAGGCCCTTGCCGATGACCTGCTGCTTCGCCGCGCGTTCAAT
>NZ_JBNNHG010000257.1:0-2217 GCF_050268705.1 Stenotrophomonas sp. NPDC077659
AAAATGTTGACTGTGGCGCCTCGCGTGGCGACTGGTATTTCAGCAGCCTGCTAGGCGTCACTACGTGACGCGTGCGCAAAGGGCTTCGCCCCTTGAACCCCAATCGCTTTCAGCGCTTGCGAAAATCCAAAGCCACGGCATAAACAAAGCCACATCCACTGCTTTGGAGCCACATGGCCATCTACCATGCGAACGTCAAAACCTTCAGTCGAGCCAAAGGGCACTCGTCCATTGCCGCTGCCGCCTATCGCGCTGGGCTTCTTCTCGAAGACACGCGCACCGGGCAGCGCCACGACTACCGTCGGCGAGACGGCGTGGTTGAATCACGCTGCATCATCCCCGACAACGCACCCGATTGGGCCCTGGTGCCTGCCGCACTTTGGACCGAGGCCGAGGCTGCAGAGCGCCGCAAGGATTCCACCATCGCACGGGAGTTCGAGTTTGCGCTGCCCCACGAGTTGGACGATGACCAGCGATCGTCTCTTGCCCTCTCAGTGGCGCGGGCGTTGGTAGACCGTTACGGGTTTGCCGCACAAGCCAGCATTCACAGTCCTGGCAGCAAAGGAGGCATGAATTGGCACGTCCACATCCTCGCAACAACCCGCCGGCTTGGCCCTGACGGCTTCCTGGACAAAACCCGAGAGCTCGACGGAGGCCCTGCGGGCCGGGCCGAGGTCGAGTGGATCCGGGAACTGGTGGCCGCGACGACGAATGCGCATCTGGAAGCTGCGAACCTGGACGTTCGCGTGGATCACCGCAGTCTGAAGGCCCAAGCTGACGAGGCGCTGGCACGCGGCGACCTTGTGGCCGCAGCAGTGTTTTCCAGAATGCCCACGCGCCACCTGGGGAAGGACGCGTCAGCCATCGAGCGCCGAGGGGAGTACTCAGAGCTTGGGGAGAGGAACAGGTCCATTCAGGAGGCGAACCAAAACGCCTTTGATGAAGTGCTAGCCCAGTTTGAACAGAAAAGCCGGGCCATGCCGGTGCCTGAGGGGCACAGTGAGGCGCAGGCCCAACGCGAGGCGAAGCGCTCGAGCCTCAATCAGATGCTTGCCTTCTCCGATGGGCAGATCGTCGTCTCGCACGGGTTGGGCAAAGCCATCGGCGAGAGGCGCTCCGACGGCAGCACCGAGGATGTGCCAAGCGAGACTCCCTCCGTTGAGGCAATCCGGATGGAGGTGGTCCGCCGAGGCCACGCGCTCAGGGATGAATTGGCCGCCCACGCGCTCCATTCCACGCTGAGGCTGGTCAATGCACTGGCGAGCGGAAAAGTGGCTCCCGAGGAGTGCAAGGAGCATCGCTCTGCGCTCAACGGGCTGCTGCTGGGCTTGAAGCGGTTTGCAGCAGCGTTGGTCCGTTTCCCAAAGCGTCTCAAGGCCGTGCGCCGCGCGATCCGGTTGCGGCACATGGCCGAACAGGCGTGGGACGACTTTGTGGCCAATCACCCGGAGCCCGGGGTGTCTTGGACGGCTCGTGAGTGGGCCAGACGGCGGGGACGCCGGTTGGCAGCTCTGGAGCAGCGATCTGCTGAGTTGGCCGCAGCCCAAGCTGCCGCAACCCCGGAACAAGAGGTGATCTTGGCCGAAGACCTACGGCTGCGCGCTGAGTGCCTGGAAGCTGCGAGCCTGACGGTCTTGGAGCGTTGCTCTCGGCCCGCCGAGCCAGCACCGGAGGCGTCACAGGCCTTCCAAGAGACGACGGTCGCGGTGCACGCGCCCCAACCGGGCCGGCCTTCAAGACGCCCCCGGTTGCACTAAGCGCAACGAGCCCCGCCTAGCGGGGCTCCTCTTGTTTCAGGTGGCATCCTTCAGTGAACAGAAGGCCCCGAGTTCCGCGCCACTGAAGGTGACGTGCTCTTCTTGGCGCGGCTACGTCGCCATTCGTCTGTCGGGATGAACGTGCGGTCCACCACGGCTTCACGTGTGCGCGTTTGGGGGTTGGGATTGGGCGGAGTGAAATTGGCGCCCCGTGGTTGGTCCTCCTCCCATTGCCGGATCAGTTCAGCGGACACGTCCAAGGCATGCCTTACGTCTTCAACACGGTCATCAAGCTGACGAGAGCGGGCTTGGGACATTAGGCCGATGAGCAACTGGCTAGCGATCTGCAACTGGGGGTTGGATAACACGACAAATTCCTTTAAACGGAGGAGTGCTCGTATGAAACCCCCCCACGTCAGAGTAGTTGTCGCCCGGATAAGATCCTGCAGTGGGGCGATAA
>NZ_JBNNHG010000258.1:0-2108 GCF_050268705.1 Stenotrophomonas sp. NPDC077659
CTTCATCATCGCCCCGCATTCGTCCAACTGGGACGGCCTGTGGGGCATGGCCGCCCTTCGACGGCACACTGCAGGAACCGACCTGGATGCCGGCGCGCCTGCCGCATCTGCTGCTGAACGGCACCACCGGCATCGCCGTGGGCATGGCCACCGACGTGCCGCCGCACAACCTCAACGAGATCGTCAGCGCCCTGCTGCACCTGCTGGATGATCCCGATGCCAGCGTGCGCGACCTGTGCGAGCACGTGAAGGGCCCCGACTACCCCTCCACCGCCGAGATCATCACCCCGGCCAACGACCTGCGCACGATGTACGAGACCGGCAACGGCAGCGTGCGTGCGCGTGCGACCTTCACCAAGGAAGCGAGCAACGTGGTGGTTACCGCGCTGCCGTTCCAGGTGTCGCCGTCGAAGGTGATCGAGCAGATCGCCGCGCAGATGCGCGCCAAGAAGCTGCCGTGGCTGGAAGACATCCGCGATGAGTCCGACCATGCCAACCCGGTACGCGTGGTGCTGGTGCCGCGTTCCAACCGCGTCGACGCCGACCAGTTGATGGGCCACCTGTTCGCCACCACGGACATGGAGCGCAGCTACCGCGTCAACCTCAACGTGATCGGGCTGGACGGCCGTCCGCAGGTGAAGAACCTGAAGATGCTGCTCAGCGAATGGCTGGCGTTCCGCAGCAGCACCGTCACCCGCCGCCTGCAGCACCGCCTGCAGAAGGTCGAACGCCGCCTGCACCTGTTGGAAGGCCTGCTGGTGGCCTTCCTCAACCTGGACGAGGTGATCCACATCATCCGTACCGAGGACGAGCCGAAGGCCGCGCTGATCGCGCGCTTCGGCCTGTCCGAAGACCAGGCCGACTACATCCTGGAAACCAAGCTGAAGCAGCTGGCCCGCCTGGAAGAGATGAAGATCCGTGGCGAGCAGGACGAGCTGGCCAAGGAGCGGGAGAAGATTCTCGGCATCCTCGACAGCAAGGCCAAGCTGAAGAAGCTGATCCGCGACGAACTGACCGCCGATGCGAAGAAGTTCGGCGATGCCCGCCGCTCGCCGCTGGTGCAGCGCCAGGCCGCGCAGGCCATCGACGAGACCGAGCTGGTGCCGAGCGAACCGATGACCGTCGTGCTGTCGGAGAAGGGCTGGATCCGCGCGGCCAAGGGCCACGACATCGATGCATCCACCCTGTC
This sequence comes from Stenotrophomonas sp. NPDC077659, assembly GCF_050268705.1. Classification (NCBI taxonomy): domain Bacteria; kingdom Pseudomonadati; phylum Pseudomonadota; class Gammaproteobacteria; order Lysobacterales; family Lysobacteraceae; genus Stenotrophomonas; species Stenotrophomonas sp. NPDC077659. Next base: position 1,190 of record NZ_JBNNHG010000258.1, read on the forward strand.
CTACCGCGATGGTGATGCCCTGCGGGGCTCGGTGCGCGCGCGCAGCACCCAGCAGGTCGCGTTCCTGGACAGCGAAGGCCGTGCCTACTCGACGCCGGTGCACACCCTGCCTTCGGCGCGCGGCAATGGTGAACCGCTGACCGGCCGTTTCTCGCCGGCACCGGGCACCAGCTTCGTGACCCTGGCCAGCGCCGAACCGGACGCCCGATTCGTGCTGGCGTCCAGCCACGGCTACGGCTTCGTCACCCGCTTCGAGAACCTGATCGGCCGCAACAAGGCCGGCAAGGCGATGCTGAATCTGTCGTCCGGCTCCTCGGTGCTGAGCCCGTCGGCCGTGGCCAACGTCGCCACCGACCGCATCGTGGCGGTGACCAGCTCGGGCAACCTGCTGGCCATTGCCGCCAACGACCTGCCGGAACTGGACAAGGGCAAGGGCAACAAGATCATCGAGATCCCCAAGGCCAAGCTCGCCACCGAGCGTGTGGTCGCCATCGTAGCGATCAGCCCGGGCCAGACCCTGCAGGTCCGCAGTGGCCAGCGCACGATGGGCCTGAAGTTCACCGAGCTCGACGCCTACCTCGGCGCCCGCGCCACCCGCGGCCATCTGCTGCCGCGCGGCTGGCAGAAGGTGGAAGGGTTGTCGGTGGAATGAGGCACTGCACCTGGTAGGTGTCAACCTTGGTTGACACGCTGCGGCGAACGTCAGACACGGAAAAGCCGGGGAATCCCCGGCTTTTCCGTGTGTCGGCTGGCGGGCGGTGGAGCGGCTGGCTGGCGAAGGCTGGCGCGCGGTGCTCCGGTGCTGGCGGGCGACGTTGCTTCTGCACCTGGTAGAGCCGACCGTTGGTCGGCTGCTGTTGCCTTCTGGTAGAGCCGACCGTTGGTCGGCTGCTGTTGCCTTCTGGTAGAGCCGACCGTT
>NZ_JBNNHG010000259.1:0-2091 GCF_050268705.1 Stenotrophomonas sp. NPDC077659
CCATCCTCCAGGCACGCCATGTGCTGTATCAGCAGGCCCGCCAGGCCCATCCATCCCGCTGGAGCGGCCCGACCCGGAACTGGGAGCGGATCGAAGCGGTTGCCCTGAACCCGGAGAAAGACAGCATCGTGACGGCTGCGACCAAAGCTCAAATAGCCGCGTGAAACAGGCGGCAACTACCTTGACATGCACCGAAACCGCGTTGTCGCAGGATGGCAAGGTGCAGATAGGGGCATCTATTCACAAAAGTAAATTTTAGTCTCCAAGCGAATTATGGGCGTATAAGCGAGATGTCACTACCTGCGCAACCAGCACGAATTGGTCCCTGCCAAGCATCATGCTGGCAGAAGCCTTACGCCACATTGTCGTAAATGTGTGACGGGCGTCTGCGACTCCAGCTAAGAACCCCGACAGTATCGGACCGCAGGGAGTGTGGCTTATGGTGGGTCACCACTTCATCAGGGACGATCTATGCCTTCTCCCCTCACTAACGAAGAGCGCGAGCTGATTTGCAGCGCACGGCAGATCTTGGTTTCGGCCGCCCAGGGCGCGGAAGGCTGGGAAACCCTGGAACAAATGGTTGCCGAGATCGCAGAGGTTATGGACCGCCTGCGCGCAAACAATTGGGCAGTTGCGAAGCTTCAGCATCCCGATCTGCAACTTCCCAAGCCGCTCGAGACAAAGGATAGGGCTCGGCCCAGTCTGGCCGCGACCCGGCGCGATGTTCAATCGCTTTCCCGCTCCGCTGCAGAGCTGGAACGTCTTCTGGCAGACGAGTCTTTGTTTCGCAAAGCCCTTCAACCCAATCCAGTGGAGGTGACAGCCCAGGCGACAAAGAAGGCACTGGAAGCGTCTTCCAGAGACGCACTCCAAGCCAGCGCCAATCTGATGTTCTATTCGAGCAGAAGCAAAACTGCGATCAACATTCACAAGAACGGCTTCGAATTCCGGTCTGGAAGCGCGGTGCTCAAAGCAGTGACCGGATAGCGTTCTTTTCCGATCCATCGAACAAGGAACTGTCGATGAAGAAGCTAGCATTGGTGTTGATATCCCTGTGTGGTTCGCTTGGTGCGACGAGTATTGCGGCGCAAGCTGCTGCTCCACCATCATCTCCGAGTGGCGCCGTTGCTGAGGCGCAGGCGTTAGCGAACAAAGAGCCCGCCGTGGCTCGGATCCTCCAGAAGTATGGCGCGACGACCTTGGATGAGGTGGATTGGTCAAAGGGCTACGTGGTAAACAGAACAACGGGCACCGTTCGCGAGGTCACCGCAGCCGATACCTTGCAGGCACCAACCGTCAATCTTTATTCGAGCGGCGCCCGTATTATTGGCTGGGCGGAGACCAAGACCCTTTGCGCGTCCGGGGAACTCAACGCTCGCGTTTATGGCCATTTGGCATCCAATGTATCCCGAGATCCTATCGCTCTGAATCGAGAAGGCATCCTCATTGGCTCAGGGTTGGGTTACGCAGTGGCACGCGTGGACTTCTCAGTCCTGAAGATTCCCGGCGCCCGAAATCCGTTAAATCGGTCTTCCATGGAGACGACCCACGTTAGGGATGGTCTGATCAATCCTCGCTGAGTTGTGGATTCCCAGCGTATGCGTGGTCTGGCCCCATCAGGCGCACACGATTGCCATTTTCTCAGCCCTCAAAGTGTCCTTATTGGCACACTCAGGGCGGAGTGACCCCTATGCCGGCATCAATTGCCGGCGCACCATCCACAGGTTGGATAGCGCGAACAGCGTGAGCACCTGGGCGGTGTTCTTGGCCAGTCCACGGTAGCGAACCTTGGTGTAACCGAACTGCCGTTTGATCACCCGGAACGGATGCTCGACCTTGGCGCGCACGCTGGCCTTGCAGCTCTCCCAGCGCTCAACCTGCCGTCGCTCCCGCGCGTTACCGATGGCCTTGACCTTCGAGCGCTTGGCAGCGATGAAGAATGCCGCTTTGCAGTCGGCCAGCTCCGCGCGCTTGTCTGCACCGGTGTAGCCGCTATCGCCGAAGACGCAGCCCTCCTTGCCATGTAGCAGCGCGTGGGTGACGGTGACATCGCTGACATTGGCAGCCGTGCACGTCGCGTGGTGCACCAGC
>NZ_JBNNHG010000260.1:0-1991 GCF_050268705.1 Stenotrophomonas sp. NPDC077659
TTCGCCGCAACGAGGTCAACCAGCTGCAGCGCCAGCTGTCGACCGGGGAGGACCGGTCGCCTGATCAAGGAAGCCGCCAAGGGCAACGACAAGCTGAAGGCTAAGGTCGTCGCCATCGGTGGTGAAGTGTTCCCGGCGAGCCACGTCGACGTGCTGGCATCGCTGCCGACCCGCGACCAGGCCCTGGCAATGCTGGCACGCGTCCTGACCGAGCCGGTCACGATGTTCGCCCGCGCCATCAAGGCAATCGGTGACAAGCAGAACGGTGGCGAAGCCGCTGAAGCTGCTGAACCGGCCGCCGAGACTGCCTGAGTTTCGACTCATTAGTGGTTCCTGACGGAACCTCAATCCAGAAAATCATCCAAAGGTAATTATCATGTCCCTTACCAACGAACAGATCGTCGACGCCATCGCCGAGAAGTCCCTGATGGAAGTGATGGAGCTGGTCAAGGCCATCGAAGAGAAGTTCGGCGTCTCCGCCGCTGCTCCGGTTGCCGTGGCTGCTGCCGCTGGCCCGGCCGCTGCTGTTGAAGAGCAGACCGAATTCGTCGTCACCCTGAAGACCGCTGGCGACAAGAAGGTCGAAGTCATCAAGGCCGTCCGCGCCATCACCGGCCTGGGCCTGAAGGAAGCGAAGGACCTGGCCGAAGCCGGCGGCGTCCTGAAGGACAACGCTTCGAAGGAAGAAGCCGAGAAGATGAAGAAGGACCTGGAAGCTGCTGGCGCGACTGTCGAAGTCAAGTAAGCACTTCCCTTGCATCGTCATCGATTCACGGCGATGCAGCCAAGGCTGGGGGCGTAAGCCCCCGGCCTTTGGTCGTTGTTGCGGCGTTGTGGTCCACGCCATGCGTGGATGCAACCGGTAGATCCACGCCATGCGTGGATGCAGTTGGTAGATCCGCGCCATGCGTGGATGCAACAAGCAACAAAAAGCCCAACACGGGCTGCAGTCAAACCCCGGCCGGCCAGCGCAGCGCGCGGCAGCAGGGGCGTGGTAGCAGACGAGTTGGCAGTTGGAAGTAGCGGGAGAAGGCGTGCTGGTGCCGGCAATACCAGCGACTTCCAACTGACAATTTCAAGTTCCCTTCGGGTCGTGGGCGCACGGCCCGCATAACAAGGTGGAAGACCTCATGACGTCCTATTCGTTCACCGAAAAAAAGCGTATCCGCAAGGATTTCGGCAAGCAGCGCTCGATCCTCGAAGTGCCGTTCCTGCTGGCCATCCAGGTGGATTCCTATCGTGATTTCCTGCAGGAAAACATCGATCCGGCCAAGCGCGCCGATTACGGCCTGCACGCTGCGCTGAAGTCGGTCTTCCCGATCGCCAGCTACAGCGGCAATGCCGCCCTGGAATACGTCGGCTACAAGCTGGGCGAGCCGGTCTTCGACGAGCGTGAGTGCCGCCAGCGTGGCATGAGCTACGGTGCGCCGCTGCGCGTCACCGTCCGCCTGGTCATCTACGACCGCGAGTCGTCGACCAAGGCCATCAAGTACGTGAAGGAGCAGGAGGTCTATCTGGGCGAAATCCCGCTGATGACCGAAAACGGCACCTTCATCGTCAACGGCACCGAGCGCGTCATCGTCTCGCAGCTGCACCGCTCGCCGGGCGTGTTCTTCGACCACGACCGTGGCAAGACCCACAGCTCGGGCAAGCTGCTGTACAGCGCCCGTATCATTCCTTACCGCGGCTCCTGGCTGGACTTCGAGTTCGACCCGAAGGACGCGCTGTTCACCCGTATCGACCGTCGCCGCAAGCTGCCGGTCTCGATCCTGCTGCGCGCGCTCGGCTACAGCAACGAAGAGATGCTGGCCGAGTTCTTCGAGATCAACACCTTCCACATCAACCCGGATGAAGGCGTCCAGCTGGAGCTGGTGCCCGAGCGCCTGCGCGGCGAAACCCTGGGCTTCGACCTCGCCGACGGCGACAAGGTCATCGTGGATCCAGGCCCCAAGCCTAAACCAGAACGGGCGTCGTTCTGCGATGCAAAAATG
>NZ_JBNNHG010000261.1:0-1963 GCF_050268705.1 Stenotrophomonas sp. NPDC077659
TGATGTTCCGACTCAAGTAGTCTACGAGCTGAGAGGTATTTCAGCAGCCTGTTAGTGGGTCAATCGAGGTTGCCCTGATCAGGGGTGGGCGCTATGGTCGAGGTGAGGCGTGTAGCTTTGCTGGTGTCAAATACCTGCAGCCATTTATCTCCGCCTGCCGCGTGATCGGTCGATGGTAGCGGTGTCGCAAATGGCCCTCGCCGGTGTGGCAGTCTGCATCCTATCGACTGCGGGATGATGCTGGTGGCGGTTCTGGTAGTGCCAACAAGGGAATCAAGGGATGAGTGCTCTTACAAGGATTGTCATGATATCTACTCTCTTTTTATCGGCTGGAGCATCTGCACAGCAGCCAGGGTCAGTCCAATACAACACTGTGTATCTTCCAGGGCATGGCGTGGGTGATGCCAAGGCGCCCCCTGTCAAATGGGGAGCGTGGGCAAGAGGTGATGACCGCACACTGGGTATAACCTTTGATGGCCGGACCGAGGATGAGGCAAAAGCCTTGGCAGTCGCAGACTGTCAGGCGAAGGGCTCGAAGAACTGCATTCCAATGGAGACCTTCTTCAATACATGTGCCTTGGTAGCCGCAGGTCCCAGTAATCGCATCATTCAGACCTCTAATCGCGGCCTGCCGTGGGGGCGTCGTAAGGCTCTGAAGGCTTGTGGAGACGACTGTAAGATTGTTACTGAAGGGTGCGCGCTTCCCTGATATGCGACCTTCATCCTGGTTGGGGCAGTACGCGGCCGGTTCATCGCTGCCTCGTCGATTTCATTTGCCAAAGTAGGCCTGATGCCGAGCAGCACCCCGGTGTCATTTGCCGGCGTCAGCCTGACAGCATTTGTGACCAATATGCTGCGGGTCTGATCTTCGCGCTGGTCGATCCTGTTCCGGTGGTCAAGAGTGACCAGGCGTAGTTGCCCAGCGCTCGGTCACCTCGCTGACAGGCAGCGGCATTGAAGGCCGATCGGTCATCGACGAGGCGGCGCTGCCGCTTTCTGCAGTAAGGAAGAAGGCAATCAAGAGTTGTGGCTTGCCAGCCTGCTTCCACAATGCCTGGCAGGCGTGGCCGAGTCCGAAATCGGATGACGCATCCAACGTCGTGCGGTGACTTCACTGCCTGAATCTGGATGTTGACAAGTGATGGGCGTCACGCATTCGACCATGAGGTCTTGCCGATTTGAAAAAGCACCCATCCGCGGCCGTATCTTTTGAGTACTAGAGGATGCTGGTCCGAATAATGAAGGAACTTGAAGGGAAGCTGTTCCGTGCACTTGGTGTCTCGCGGGCACTTTATGCCTTGCTCCTGACGTTGCCGCTGCTGACGGCGTGTGGAAGCAAAGAGCGCGCGCCTCCCCCGTACGAGAAGAATCCTTCACCCAAGGAGCCGTACGACCTTGTCCTCACCGTGCGTGACGGGCCGGATGACATCCAGGCCTCAAGCGCCTATGTCAATTACAAGGTTACGGACGAGGCCTGTTTACCTCCCATCGACAACTTCGAGGGCGTCCGTTATGGCATGGACGAACACACGATCAAGATCCCGCTGCAACAGATCGACAAAACCACATTCAAGGGCAGCTTCTTCAGGGACGGCGTCCTGAGCAAGGACTATTACGGCAAGGGCGTATGCAAGTGGAAGGTTGAGTTGGTAGGAGCATTTCTGGAAACAGAGACGACCAAGTCATTCACCTATTTCTCGGTTTCAACAACCTTGCAGGATGTCTCAGATACGTTGCATGCAAAGAAAGACATTCAACGGCGCTTTGATGACGACGGAATTTACCCGGCAAGCATCATAAGCGAGGAGGGCTTCATCGAGAGTGTGCCCGAGCCTCAGCGCAGCGATTATTTCTCAATTAGTATTTCGGCAACTCCAAGGAAGGACATGTAATGAGCAGGAACGTCAGCGCCGATCTGGCCAGTGCCGCATATTGCGCCCCTCAGTTCGAGAGTGACGGACGA
>NZ_JBNNHG010000262.1:0-1953 GCF_050268705.1 Stenotrophomonas sp. NPDC077659
GATTTCGCCCCGATCCCGCTTGCACCGGCGCAGTGGCAGACGCTGCAGGATGCCTATGCGACGCCGCCGCGCGCCTACCATCACTTCGGCCATGTACGCGCGGTGCTGCAGCACTGCCAGGAGGTCGCCGACGGCCCGGGCTGGCAGCAGCCGGCCGAGGTGTATCTGGCCGTGCTGTACCACGATGCGATCTACCAGGCCGGGCGCAAGGACAACGAAGCGCGTTCGGCTGCACTGGCCGTGCAGGCCATCGCGCACGCGCCGGAGCTGGCCGCGGTGGATGCAGCGCGGGTGCAGCAGCTGATCCTGCTGACTGCGCGCCACGGTGAACTGGGCCCGGAGGATGTGGATGCCGAGGCCGCCCTGTTCCTGGACTGCGACATGGCCATCCTCGCCGCGCCCGAAGCGGTATTCGCCGCCTACGATCGCGGCGTGGCCGAGGAGTACAGCGGCGTGGTGCCCGGCTTCCTGTTCCGCGCCGGCCGCCGCCGTTTCCTGCAGGGCCTGCTGCGCGCACCGCGCATCTTCCTCAGCGATTTCTTCCACCAGCGGCTGGATGCGGCGGCGCGGGCGAACCTGCAGCGGCAGCTGGACGCCTGAGCGGGACCGGTACACTGCGCATCTGACCTTCCTGCAACGCCGTGCCTGCCCGTGACCGACCCTGTGTCCGCCTCTGCGCCTGATCCCGATCCGCGTCCGCTGCCGCCGGAAGAACCCGGCCCCAACGAATGCTGCGGCAGCGGCTGCCCGCTGTGCGTGCTCGACCTGTATTCGGAAGAGCTGCAGCGCTACCGCCAGGCGCTGGCCGAATGGAAGGCACGCCACCCGGAGCCGTCGCCATGACCCGTGCGCGGCCGGCGGCTGTGCTCGCCGTCGTTGCACTGTTGCTGTTCATTGCCACTGCGGTGTGGACCCAGTTCGTCCGTACCGATCTGGACTGGGTGCAGGCGACGTTGAGCCTCTATCTGCATGGTCCGTGGGGGCTGGCGCTGCGCAGCGCCTATTGCCTGCTCGCGCTGGCCATCGCCGTGCTCGGCATCGCGCTCTACCGGCACAGCGTCGGCCCGCGCCGCAGTGCGGCCGCACCGCTGTTGTTCATGGTGGCCGCGCTCGGTCTGGCCACCGTGTCCATCGGCGACAGCTGGTTGCCCGAGGCCACGCCGTTGCTGGCACCGCTGGTGCATGGCCTGGCCGCCAACACCGCCTTCCTCTGTGCCAGCGTGGGCATGCTGCTGCAGGCGTGGTACCTGCGCCGCGAGCCGGGCTGGCAGCGCAGTGCTGCCCTGCTGTGGGCCTGGGCATGGCTGGCGTTCGCCCTGCTGTGGCTGCACGTGCTGTGGCGGGCGGGGCCGCCGCGTGGCCTGGGCCAGAAGACCGTCATCGTGATCATCGTCGGCTGGCTGCTGTCGCTGGCGGTGGCGATGTACCGCCGCGGCCGTGGCACCACCGTTGGCTGAAACGCCAACGGCCTGCACGGGTACGTGCCGTGCACGTGGAGGCGGCGTATCGTGTGCGCATTCCACCGGGGATGCGACATGAAGCGAGCAGGGCTGGGCGGGGCAATGGGTGTGGTGCTGGCGCTGGCGGCGCTGCCGGCCATGGCGGCGGCGAATGTGCAGCAGTTCAGCCACGGGCGTTTCGACCAGATACCGGTGCACATGCCGGCGGGGACGCCGCAGCGCGTGGTCATCTGGTTCCATGAGCCCACTGCCGGCGGCGACACCAGCCGCCTGCCGATCGAGGCGCTGCGCGGCGATGGTGCGCTGGTGGCTGCCGTGGACATCAGCCACCTGCGCGGGGTGCTCAAGCGCGAGCGCAACCCGACCTGTTCGTTCGGTGCCGGCGATGTCGAGAATTTCTCGCGCTGGCTGCAGGCCTCGCTGCACCTGCCCGGTTACCACCTGCCGCTGGTGGGCGGTGATGGCGAGGGCGCCGAAATGGCCTACACGCTGG
>NZ_JBNNHG010000263.1:0-1943 GCF_050268705.1 Stenotrophomonas sp. NPDC077659
TGCCGACCTGACGCCGGATACCCAGCTGAGCGTGGGTTACGACTACCAGCAGAAGCGTGCCAATGGCGCGACCTGGGGTGGCTTCCCGATGCTGTTCTCCGATGGCACCAGCACCGGCTACGACGAATCGTTCAATGCCAGCCCGAACTGGACCTACTGGGACACCACCAGCAAGCGCGCCTTCGCCACGTTGGAACACGCCTTCAGCGATGACTGGAAGGTCCGCGTCGGGGCGACCCATGACGAAACCAAGGCCGACGACAAGCTGTTCTACCCGGCCTACAACGACTGGGTCACCGGCGCTTCGTATTTCGACAGGAACACCGGTGCCGGTATTTCGCCGTCGGCCGGTTTCTACAACACCGAACGCAAAGTCAATGCGGTGGATGGCTACTTCAGTGGCGCGTTCGAGCTGTTTGGCCTGAAGCACGAAGTGATGGGTGGCCTGAGCTACAACAAGCGCGAGTACGCCAACTACGGTGACTACCAGGTCGGCGGCACTGGCATGACCTGGGATCCCTTCTCCAGCTACCTGAACTGGAACGGCAACATCAGCGAGCCGAACTGGAATGCACTGGCGCTTGCCAGCGAAGGCACCATCACCCAGAAGGCGGCCTACGCGGCTGCACGCCTGTCGCTGGCTGATCCGCTGAAGCTGATCGTGGGCGCGCGCTACACCGACTGGAAGAGCGAAGGCGAAGGCGCTGATCGTTCGCACAAGGTGACCACCCCGTATGCCGGCCTGGTGTTCGACATCAACGACACCTACTCGACCTACGCCAGCTACACCGAAATCTTCCAGCCGCAGATGCTGAAGGACCGCAACGGCAGCTACCTCGATCCGGTCGATGGCAAGAGCTACGAAGTGGGTGTGAAGGGTGCTTGGTTCGACGACCGGCTGAATGCCTCGGTGGCCGTGTTCCGCATCGAGCAGGACAACGTAGGCCAATCCACCGGCGAACCGGTGATCGGCGGAACCGGCGGCGAAACCGCCTACATCGCCGCACGCGGCACCGTCAGCCGTGGCTTCGAGTTCGAACTGAACGGCGAACTGGCACCGGGCTGGAATACCACCTTCGGTGCGTCGCGTTACGTGGCCAAGGACATCAACGATGCGGACATCAACACGAACCTGCCGCAGACGACGTTGAAGCTGTTCACCAGCTACACCCCGCAGTCGCTGCAGGAACTGACCGTGGGCGGTGGCGCCAACTGGCAGAACCGCATCTACTACGCGGTGCCGGCCTACGGCCGCATCGAGCAGGATGGCTACGCGCTGGTCAGCGCCTTCGTGCGCTACCGCATCTCGCCGGAGTTCAGCGTGCAGGCCAACCTCAACAATCTGCTGGACAAGAAGTACTACTCGCAGATCAATGGCTACGGTGCATTCGGCGACGGCCGCAACGGCTCGATCACCTTCACCTGGTCGTTCTGATGCAACCGGCGCCGGGGCAACCCCGGCGCCACGCTTCGTGTACGCGTTTTTTGCAGAGTCGAGCCATGCTCGACTGGCTTTCGCACAAAGCAGCCGAGCATGGCTCGGCTCTACGAAGGTGCAAGCAGCCGAGCATGGCTCGGCTCTACGAAGGTGCAAGCCGCCGAGCATGGCTCGGCTCTACGAAGGTGCAAGCCGCCGGGCATGGCCCGGCGCTACCGGTGAAAAGGCAGGTGCCGTTCCCTGGCACCTGCCGGCCAGCCTAGAACCGCAGGTCCGCGCGCATGTACCAGTAACGGCCACGCGGGATGTCGTAGGTCGAAGCGTCGTAGCCGTTCAACGAGCACGACAGGCAGATCGGCGGATCCTTGTCGAAGACGTTGTTCAGGCCCGCGGTCAGCTGCAACCCCTTCATCCAGTCGATCCTGTAGCCCACCTGTACATCGTGGAAGGTGGTGGCAGACAGCGTGTTGGTGCCGGCCGCCTGGTTGCTGCACACCGGGAAGGC
>NZ_JBNNHG010000264.1:0-1889 GCF_050268705.1 Stenotrophomonas sp. NPDC077659
GTCGGCCTGGTGCTGGCGCTGATGGCGGCCAAGGCGCTGTGCATCTATGGGGTGGGCCGACAGCGCGCCTCGGGCACGCCAATCCGGCAGGATGGATCAAAAAAGTGAACTAGCGATACTAACAAGGTTCCGGTTTACTTGGAAGCCCGTGAAACCAGAGGTTTCATGAACCCGGCCTGGGGAGTGTGCCCAGGCTCCGGCGCCGGACAAGGTTGGACCTGGGTTTCCCCGGGGCCGCCCGCGCTACTCCAGCGCAGGACCACCTCGTCACACCCCCACCCGGAACCGCTGCGGGGGCCGCCCTTCGTTTGTGTGGCCAGAGTCCGCGAAGCGGAGGACCATCACGTCAGGAAGACGAAAGTATAACAGGCTTGTCAGCCGCGGGCAAAACCGCCGCGGTTGCCGCCCTTCAGATTGGCCTTCTTCAGCAGGCTTTCGTACTGGTGGGACATCAGGTGCGCCTGCACCTGGGCGATGAAGTCCATCACCACCACCACCACGATGAGCAGCGAAGTACCGCCGAAGTAGAACGAGGCGTTCAGCTGCGTGCGCATCAGTTCCGGCAACAGGCAGACGATCACCAGGTAGGCCGAACCGGCAGCGGTCAGGCGGGTCAGCACGCCGTCGATGTAATCGGCGGTGGCCTTGCCAGGACGGATGCCCGGAATCAGCGCGCCGGACTTCTTCAGGTTGTCGGCGGTTTCCTGCGAGTTGAACACCAGCGCGGTATAGAAGAACGCGAAACCGGTGATCAGCGCAGCGAACACGATCATGTGCAGCGGCTCGCCCGGGCCCAGGGCGTTGGCGACCTTCTGCAGGGCCTGGCCAACGGCACTCTGGTTGGCGGCCTGGCCGGACCACATGGCCAGGGTGGCCGGGAAGGCCAGCAGGCTCGAGGCGAAGATCGCCGGGATGACACCGGCCATGTTCAGCTTCAGCGGCAGGAACGAGGTCTGGTTCATGTACGCGTTGCGACCGCCTTGGCGGCGCGCGTAGTTGACCGTGATCCGGCGCTGGCCACGCTCGACGAACACCACGAAGAAGGTGAAGGCGAGAACGACGATGGCGATCAGCAGCAGCTGGATGAACTGGATGTTGCCATCGCGGTAGGCGTCAAAGGTGTGGATGACCGCACCCGGCAGGCCCGCCACGATACCGGCGAAGATGATCAGCGACACGCCGTTGCCGATGCCGCGCTCGGTGACCTGCTCACCGACCCACATCAGGAACATGGTGCCGGCGGTCAGTGCGACCACGGCAGTGAGCACGAAGCCCATGCCCGGCGCGTACACGACCGGAGCGCCCGACGGAGCCACCTGGTTCTGCAGCGCCAGAGCGATCGAACCGCCCTGCACCACCGCCAGCAGCACGGCGCCGATACGCGAATACTGGGTGATCTTGCGACGGCCGGACTCACCTTCCTTCTGCATCGCCTTCAGGGCGGGGAAGATATGGGTGGCCAGCTGCATCACGATCGATGCCGAGATGTACGGCATCACGTTGAGCGCAAAGATGCTCAATCGGTGCAGGGCGCCGCCCGAGAACATGTTGAACATGTCCACGATGCCGCCGCCCTGCTGTTGCATCATGGCAAGCATGGCATCGGGATTGACGCCCGGCACCGGCACATAGCAGCCGATGCGATAGACGATCAAAGCCCCGACGACGAACAGCAAACGTTGGCGAAGTTCGGTGAACTTGCCCATTCCGCCCGCGAGGTTACCGATGCCAGCTTGCGCGATGATGTTCTTACTCCGTCACGCTGCCGCCGGCAGCTTCGATTGCAGCCTTGGCACCGGCCGTGGCAGCAATACCCTTCAGGGTGTACGCCTTTGCCCAGTTTCTCCACGGCTTCGCTGCCATAGGATTCGGCGTGGGCGTCGTGCACG
>NZ_JBNNHG010000265.1:0-1879 GCF_050268705.1 Stenotrophomonas sp. NPDC077659
CGTGACCGATGGTGCCGACGTTGACGTGCGGCTTGGTGCGCTCGAACTTACCCTTTGCCATTGTTGTATCCCTTGATTGTCGTAAGTAGTTTCAGGAGAGGCTGAGCGAGGCTCAGCCCTTCTTCATGACGGCTTCGGCGATGTTGTTCGGCGCCGGCTCGTAATGGTCGAATTCCATGGTGAAGGTGGCGCGGCCCTGGGTCTGCGAACGCAGCGCAGTGGCGTAACCGAACATTTCACCCAGCGGGATCATCGCGTTGATGATCGAAGCGGAGCCGTCACCGGTGGTGTCCGAACCCTGCAGCACGCCGCGACGACGGCTCACGTCGCCCATCACGTCACCCTGGTAATCCTCCGGGGTCACGATCTCGACCTTCATGATCGGCTCCAGCAGCACCGGCTTGGCCTTTGCGAAGCCCTGCTTGAAGGCCATCGACGAAGCCAGCTTGAACGCCATTTCCGAGGAGTCGACGTCGTGGTACGAACCGAAGACCAGCTTGACCTTCACGTCCACCACCGGGAAGCCGGCCAGCGGGCCGCTGGTGATGGTTTCGCGCAAGCCCTTTTCAACCGACGGGATGAATTCCTTCGGAATGACACCACCGGTGATGTCATTGATGAACAGGAAGTCGTCCTTGATCAGCGGAGCGATCTTGGCGTCGGCACGGTCTTCAGCGGTGATCGGCGACAGCTCGATCACGACGTGACCGTACTGACCCTTACCACCGGACTGCTTGGCATGCTTGTAGTCCGACTTGACGTCGGCCAGGGTGATGGTTTCGCGGTACGCAACCTGCGGCGCGCCGACGTTGGCTTCAACGTTGAATTCGCGCTTCAGGCGGTCGACGATGATGTCCAGGTGCAGCTCGCCCATGCCCGAGATGATGGTCTGGCCGGATTCTTCGTCGGTCTTGACGCGGAACGACGGATCTTCCTGAGCCAGACGGCCCAGGGCCAGGCCCATCTTTTCCTGGTCCGACTTGGTCTTCGGTTCGACGGCCATCGAGATCACCGGCTCCGGGAACGTCATGCGCTCCAGGATGATCGGCTGGTCGATCGAGCACAGGGTGTCACCGGTGGTGGTGTCCTTCAGGCCCACGGCAGCGGCGATGTCACCGGCCAGAACTTCCTTGATTTCCTCGCGGTTGTTCGAGTGCATCTGCAGGATGCGGCCGATGCGCTCCTTCTTGCCCTTCACCGAGTTCAGGACGGTGTCGCCACCGTTCAGGGTGCCCGAGTAGACGCGGAAGAAGGTCAGTGCGCCGACGAACGGATCGGTGATGATCTTGAAGGCCAGCGACGAGAACGGAGCCTTGTCGTCGGACTTGCGGGTCATGGCGACGTTTTCGTCATCCACGTCGGTACCGGTCACGTCCGGCACGTCGACCGGCGACGGCAGCAGCTGGATCACGCCGTCGAGCATGGCCTGCACGCCCTTGTTCTTGAACGCCGAACCGCAGTACATCGGGACGATTTCGGTGGCCAGGGTACGGGTACGCAGCGCGTTGATGATTTCGGACTCGGCCAGCTCTTCGCCGCCCAGGTACTTTTCCATCAGCTCTTCGCTGGCTTCAGCCGCGGTTTCGATCATGTAGGTACGGGCTTCTTCAGCCTTTTCCTGCAGGTCAGCCGGGATGTCGCTGTACTCGAACTTCATGCCCTGCGAGGCTTCATCCCAGTGGATGGCCTTCATCTTCAGCAGGTCGACGACGCCCTTGAAGCCGTCTTCGGCACCGATCGGCAGCTGCATCGGCACGGCGACAGCGCCGAGCTTGGCCTTCAGCTGGTCACGGACCTTGTAGAAGTTGGCGCCGGTGCGGTCCAACGGCCCGTCTGCGTTTTCAGCTGCGCCTTTCACCAACAGGACTTTCTCCGATGC
>NZ_JBNNHG010000266.1:0-1848 GCF_050268705.1 Stenotrophomonas sp. NPDC077659
GTGGCCAGCAGACCGGCCGCGCCCACCGCCTCGGCGGCGATGACGATGACCAGCTCAAGGCCCACCAGGGTGACCACCTGGGCGTGCTGGTGCATCCGTCTACCTCGAACGAGGAAGGCGCGCTGCTGGCCCGCCTGGCCAAGGGCCTGGGCTCGAACAACATCGACCACCGCATCAACAACCGCGATTTCTCCGACGCTGCCACCGCCGAAGTGTTCGGCCTGCCGCTGGCCGAGATCGAAGGCGCCGACCGCATCGTCGTTCTGGGCAGCAACATCCGCCACGAACTGCCGCTGCTGCACGCCCGCCTGCGCAAGGCGCAGACCACCAGGGGCGCGAAGATCCACGTCGTCAACCCGGTGGACTTCGACTTCGCCTTCAGCATCGCCGGCAAGCAGATCGTCGCGCCGTCGAAGTTCGCCGACGCGCTGGCCAACGAAGAACTGCGTTCGGCCGTGCAGGGCGGCACCAACACCGTGCTGATCGTCGGCGGCATCGCCGAGAACCACCCGCAGGCCGCCGCGATCCGTGCCGCTGCACGTGATTTCGCTGCCGCCACCGGTGCCAAGCTGTGCCGCATCCCGCAGGGCGCCAATGCCGTGGGCCTGACCCGCGCCGGCGTGCTGCCGGCCGGCAAGGACGTGGCCACCATGCTGGCGCAGCCGCGCCAGGCCTATGTGGTGTACGGCCTGGAGCCGGGCCTGGACTTCGCCGACGCCCCGGCCGCGCGCAAGGCGCTGGCCGGTGCCAAGGTGGTGGCCTTCAGCCAGTTCGCCTGTGTCTCCACCCGCGACGTTGCCGACGTCATCCTGCCGATCGGTGCGCTGCCGGAAATCGACGCCACCCTGACCAACCTCGATGGTCGCGAGCAGTCGGCCCGTGCCGGCGGCAAGCTGCCGGGCGAGGCCCGTGAAGGCTGGCGCGTGCTGCGCGCACTGGGCGGCGAGATGGCACTGGCTGGTTTCGACTTCACCGACCTGGCCGGCCTGCGTGCCAGCTTGGCGCCGGTGTCGGTCGCTGTGGCTGCCTCGGCCCAGCCGGCCGCTGCCGGCGAAGGTCTGGAAGTGGCTTCGACCGCTGCGATCTACCGCACCGATGCGGTGGTCCGCCGCGCCCCGGCGCTGCAGTCGCATCCGCTCAACAACGCCCCGCGCATCGTGCTGAACGCTGACGATGCCGCGCGCCTGCAGCTGCAGGAAGGGCAGATGGCCAAGGTCGGCACCGATGCCGGCAAGGCCACCCTGCCGGTGGTGGTCGACGCCCGCGTCGCTGCGGGTTCGGTCTGGATTGAATCGGGCCACGGCGCGACCGCGCCGCTGGGTGCCGCTCGCGTATCGGTGGTGGCTGCATGAACGAATTGCTGTTGAACGCGGTCGACCCGCTGCACCAGTGGCTGCTTGGCCTCGGTGACATCGGCGCGCTGGTCTGGATCATCCTGAAGATCCTGGTGATCACCGTGCCGGTGATCATCTCGGTGGCCTTCTACGTGGTCTGGGAACGCAAGCTGATCGGCTGGATGCATGTCCGCCACGGCCCGATGTACGTGGGCATGGGCATCTTCCAGGCCTTCGCCGACGTCTTCAAATTGCTGTTCAAGGAAGTCCTGCAGCCGAGCAGCGCCAACAAGGCGATCTTCCTGCTCGCGCCGCTGATCACCCTGGCCCCGGCCTTCGCGGCCTGGTCGGTGGTGCCCTTCGACTCGCAGATCGTGCTGTCCAACGCCAACGCCGGCCTGCTGTACCTGCTGGCGATGACCTCGCTGGGCATCTACGGCATCATCCTGGCCGGTTGGGCTTGCATCAGTCCGTCCAGCAGGTCCTTGTACTTGACCGCCATGTCGCGGCCGTC
>NZ_JBNNHG010000267.1:0-1797 GCF_050268705.1 Stenotrophomonas sp. NPDC077659
TGTCTCCATCACCCTGGACGGCCTCAGCCGCTTCCACGGCATGGCGACGCGGCGGACCGGCGAGAACGAGGCATCCAGGACCAGGGGCCGATGGCACGGGTTTCTTCGTCCGGGCGACGACGCGCGGCAGCCGGCTGGTAGCCGAAACCACGTTCGATCTTCAGACGCATGTTGATCGCCGTATCCTTGGTCAGGTGGCAGATCACGTGTTCGCCGTTCAGGATCTCCACATTGTGGTCGACCTTGATATCGGCAGCGGTGACAACGCCCGGACCCTGCTTGGACAGGGACAGGGTGGCGCTGTCGCCGGAGTGCATACGGATAGCCACGTCCTTCAGGTTCAGCAGGACTTCGAGTACGTCCTCCTGCAGACCTTCGACCGTGGTGTACTCATGCAACACGCCGTCGATTTCGACTTCCGTGATGGCGAAGCCCGGGATGGACGACAGCAGCACGCGACGCAGGGCGTTGCCCAGCGTATGCCCGTAACCCGCTCCAAAGGTTCGATAACGACCTTTGCACGGGTGTCGGTAAGGCGTTCGATCTGCGGACCGCGAGGACGCAGAACCTGGTTGGCGGTAACCGTCATGTTGCGGGTTCTCCTAGTGAACCCCCGGCCGTCGCCGGGGGCTCTCCAATGATGAATTACTTCGAATACAGCTCGACGATCAGCGCTTCGTTGATGTCCGCAGGCAGATCCGAACGATCCGGAACAGCCTTGAAGATGCCGGTGAACTTGCCGGAATCCACTTCAACCCACGACGGGCTCAGGTCATGCTGGGCGGCGACGGTCAGGGCTTCCTGGACGCGCAGCTGCTTGGCAGCCTTTTCAGACAGAGCGATGGCGTCGCCAGCCTTGACCTGGTACGAAGCCAGGTTGACCGACTTGCCATTCACGGTGACGCCGCGGTGCGACACCAGCTGACGGGCAGCCGGACGGGTCACGGCGAAGCCCATGCGGTAGACGACGTTGTCCAGGCGGGTTTCCAGCAGCTGCAGCAGGTTCTCGCCGGTGTTGCCCTTCTTGGTCGAGGCCTTCTTGTAGTAGTTGCGGAACTGACGCTCCAGCAGGCCGTAGATACGCTTGACCTTCTGCTTTTCACGCAGCTGGGTGGCGTAGTCGGACAGCTTGCCCTTGCGGGCAGTGGCGCCGTGCTGGCCGGGCTTCTGCTCCAGCTTGCACTTGGAGTCCAGCGCACGCGCCGGGCTCTTCAGGGACAGGTCGGCGCCTTCGCGACGGGCGAGCTTACAGGTAGGACCGATATAACGAGCCATTTCTTATCGCTCCCTTTAGACGCGACGCTTCTTCGGCGGACGGCACCCGTTGTGCGGGATAGGCGTCACGTCGATGATGTTGGTGATCTTGTAGCCGACGTTGTTCAACGAACGCACGGCCGACTCACGGCCCGGACCCGGGCCCTTGATGCGGACTTCCAGCGACTTCACGCCGTAGTCCAGCGCAGCGCGACCGGCCTTTTCGGCAGCCACCTGGGCAGCGAACGGGGTCGACTTGCGCGAACCGCGGAAGCCAGCGCCACCGGAGGTCGCCCACGACAGAGCATTGCCCTGGCGGTCGGTGATGGTCACGATGGTGTTGTTGAACGAAGCGTGGACGTGGGCAACGCCGTCGGTGACGACGCGCTTGATCTTCTTCTTGGTCTTAGCAGCGGGCTTAGCCATTTATAGGTCCCTTACTTCCTGATCGCCTTGCGCGGGCCCTTGCGGGTGCGGGCGTTGGTACGGCAGACCCGCTGCCACTGCGCCGGGCTGACCCGGCCATGCAGGCCCCGGTCGGCC
>NZ_JBNNHG010000268.1:0-1797 GCF_050268705.1 Stenotrophomonas sp. NPDC077659
TCCAGCACTTCGGCCTGCAGCCTGAACAGGCGCAGCTCGTCCATCACCCAGGGGGGCCGGCCGCCATCCTGCAGCCGCCGTTCTTCGACCCGAAGGCCGACGACGCGCTGAACTACGGCGGCATCGGCGCGGTGATCGGCCACGAAATGACCCACGGTTACGACGACCAGGGCGCACGCTTCGGGCCGACCGGCAACCTGGAAGACTGGTGGACCCCGGCGGACAAGAAGAACTTCGAAGGCCTGACCGGCAAGCTGGTCAAGCAGTTCGACCAGTACAAGGTCGACGGCCAGGCAGTGAACGGCCACCTGACCCTGGGCGAGAACATCGCCGACCTGGGTGGCCTGGCCACCGCCTACGATGCTCTGCAGAAGGCCAGCGCCGGCAAGGAAGATCCGAAGGTCGACGGCTTCACCCGCGACCAGCGCTTCTTCTTCAACTGGGCGACGGTGTGGCGCACCAAGTACACCGCGGAAAACGCCAAGGTCCGTCTGGCCACCGACCCGCACGCGCCGGCACAGTTCCGTGCCATGGGTGCGCCATCGAACCTGCCGACCTTTGCTGCCGCGTTCCAGTGCAAGGCTGGCTCCCCGATGGCCCGCACCGGCGACCAACAGGTGGTGATCTGGTAAGCCGCGGCTGACGCCACGGCAGACCGAGGAGGCCCGGGACATCCCGGGCCTCTTTTTTTTGGTTCATCGCAATGCAGCAAAGGAAGGGCTGATCCAGCCGGATGTGATGGGGCGTACATCCTTTGAGCGCGAAGGCTCTACCTGGAGAATGCGAAAAACTCATTACGAAGTGCTTGCCAAACGTCTTGTTCATTTGATATTCATTTAATCGGGGCGCGTTCACGCCTCGTTAATTTTCAAAGAAATCCATTTTTCGGGGAAATCGATGAGCAAGCATTCAGTGCGCCTGCGTCGCGCAGGTCTAACCGTGGCTCTGGGCCTGTGCCTTGCCGGTGTGGCCCAGGCCCAATCCGTGACCGGCAGCATCTACGGTTCCGGTGAACCGGGGACCATCATTACCGTAAAGAACCTGGGTACGGGCCTGAGCCGTACCGTCACCGTGGACAAGAACGGACGCTATCGCGCCGCCGACCTGCCCAACGGCAACTACGAGGTCATCCTGCAGAAGGATGGCCAGGTCGTGGCGACCCGCGATTCGGTGCAGGTGCTGATCGCCAGCGGCACCGACGTCTCGTTCGGTGCAGGCGGCGTACAGAACCTGGACCGCGTCGAAGTCACCGCCGCCGCCGTGCCGCGTATTGACGTCACCCAGGTCGATACCCGCACGGTGTTCACCGCCGAGGAGATCAACAAGATCGCCGTGGGCCGTGACATCGCCAGCGTGGCCCTGCTGGCACCGAGCGTGGTGTCCAACTCCAGCTACACCGCCAACGGCAACACGGTTCCCAGCTTCGGCGGCGCCGCATCGTCCGAGAATGCCTACTACATCAACGGCTACCCGGTCACCAACCCGCTCTCCTCGATCGGCTTCACCACTCTGCCCTTCGACGCCCTTGCTCAGCAGCAGACCCTGACTGGTGGCTACGGCGCCGAGTTCGGCCGTGCCACCGGTGGCGTTGTCAACGTCGTCACCAAGCGCGGCTCCAACGAGTTCCACGCTGGTGCCTACACCTACTGGAGTCCGGAATCACTCCGCTCGGACCCGAAGGACTCGTACTTCCCGGTCACCGGCTTTTATGGCGATGACAATCCGGACCCGACCAAGCGCACCGACGGCAAGCTGTACCAGACCCGTAAGAAGTCGCAGAGCTGGACCCAGACCAGC
>NZ_JBNNHG010000269.1:0-1782 GCF_050268705.1 Stenotrophomonas sp. NPDC077659
GTAGCCATCGAACCTGGGCATCAACACCTGTTCGCTGGCCGCCATCGCGGTGGCGTGCAGCGGGACCTGGGCCGACTTGCCCATGGCGCCGATGAACAGGCAGATGCAGATGACGGTGGCGATCGACCAGACAACCGGCTCGCTCAGCAGCTGCATGCCGAACACGGTGCCGTCCCAGATCTGCATCGTGGCTTCGGGGCTGGCCAGTGCGCCGGCCTTCGAGAAGACCTGCGCGTAATCGAGGGTGCCGAACACCCACAGCACGCCGGCGATACCCAGCAGGAAGCCGAAGTCACCGACGCGGTTGACCAGGAACGCCTTCATGTTGGCGAAAATCGCGGTCGGGCGCTTGAACCAGAAACCGATCAGCAGGTACGACACCAGGCCCACCGCTTCCCAGCCGAAGAACAGCTGCAGGAAGTTGTTGCTCATCACCAGGGTGAGCATCGAGAAGGTGAACAGCGAGATGTAGCTGAAGAAGCGCTGGTAGCCCGGGTCTTCTTCCATGTAGCCGATGGTGTAGATGTGGACCAGCAGCGACACGAAGGTCACCACCACCATCATCATCGCGGTCAGCTTGTCGACCATGAAGCCGACGTGGGCCGAGTACTGGCCCACTTCGAAGAAGGTGTACAGGTTCTGGTTGAACGGCTGCGCCCCCCCCCAGACCAGCTGGTACAGGGTGTACATCGACAGGGCGCAGCTGATGGCCACACCGAGGATGGTGACGGTCTGGGCGCCGAAGCGCTTGACCTGGCGACCGAACAGGCCGGCGATGATGCTGCCGAACAGCGGTGCAAGCACCACTGCGATCAACAGACTCTTGGAGAGAGTGATTTCCATCTGTGGATCAGCCCTTCAGCGAATCGACTTCGCCGACATTGATTGTGCGGCGGGTGCGGAACAGGGTCACCAGGATCGCCAGGCCAATGGCGGCCTCGGCAGCGGCGACGGTCAGGATGAAGAACACGAACAGCTGGCCTGACGGGTCGCCCAGCTGGCGCGAGAAACCGACGAAGTTGATGTTCACCGACAGCAGCATCAACTCGATGGACATCAGCAGCACGATGATGTTCTTGCGGTTGAGGAAGATGCCGGCAAGGCTGATGCAGAACAGCACCGCGCCCAGTGCCAGGATATGGCCGAGAGTGATCATGCCTGGGTCTCCTCGTCGCCCGCGACCGGCTTGGTGGTGCTGTGGACCAGCGGCTGTTCGGCGTCCATCTTGACCATGCGCAGGCGCTGGCCGGCCTTGACCATGGTCTGGTCGCCCGGGTTCTGGCTCTTCACGCCGGTACGGCGACGCAGGGTCAGCATGACGGCGGCAACCACGGCCACGGTCAGGATGACGGCGGCGAACTCGAACGGCAGCAGGAACTCGGTGAACAGGCTGCGGGCCAGCCAGGTGATGTTGGACGTGTCCGCAGCCAGGGCCGCAGCGTTGTCGGCCGGGAAGGCGTTGACCGCCCTGCCCTTCACCCCGATCAGGATCAGCATCTGCACCAGCATGGCGACGGCCACGATCAGGCCGACCGGCAGGTAGCGCACCCAGCCCTCACGCAGGTTCGTGGGGTCGATGTCGAGCATCATCACCACGAACAGGAACAGCACCATCACCGCACCGACGTAGACCAGCACCAGCGCGACACCGAGGAACTCGGCACCCACCAGCAGCCACACGCAGGCGATGGAGAAGAAGGTCAGCACCAGGCAGAGCACGGCGTACTGCAGCCCGGCCTTGGCGGCGGCCTGCACGAAGCGGAAGCCCGAATAGACCATCAG
>NZ_JBNNHG010000270.1:0-1771 GCF_050268705.1 Stenotrophomonas sp. NPDC077659
GGTACATCGACAGCACCACCTTGCGGATGGTGTCCACGGTGAGCGAGGCCTGATCAGTTCGACGTTGTACTTCTCCAGCACGCCGTTGTCGGCCAGGTCCAGCGCGCAGTTCAACGCGGTCTGGCCACCCATGGTCGGCAGCAGCGCATCCGGCTTTTCCTTGGCGATGATCTTCTCGACCGTCTGCCAGTTGATCGGCTCGATGTAGACGGCGTCGGCCATCTCCGGGTCGGTCATGATGGTGGCCGGGTTGCTGTTGACCAGCACCACGCGGTAACCCTCGTCACGCAGGGCCTTGCAGGCCTGGGCGCCGGAGTAGTCGAACTCGCAGGCCTGGCCGATGACGATCGGACCGGCGCCGATGATGAGGATGGTCTTGAGGTCGGTGCGCTTGGGCATTTTCTTCTCTAAGTCAGTACAGCGTGACAAGGGGGGGTGATCGCACGCTGTCGATCAGGAAATTTCTTCGGGGTTCAGCGCAATCCGGCACTGGTCCTGCAGTCCTTTCGCCAGTTGTTCCGGCAGGTCGCCGGGCATGACCGCGCGGCAAAAACTGACCAGCAGGCGTCTGTACGCCGCAGTGGCGGCGAAGGCCTTGAATACGGTCTGGTACGGCTCGCTGTTCACGTCGACGGGGTCGACGTCTGCTTCGGTCATCACGCCTTCATAGGCCAGATAGCCTTTGCCTGACGGCGTTTCCAGGAAACGCGCCCATTCGGCAACGACGCTGTCGCCATCGTCGCCAAGATCGGTGATCACCGATTGCCTGATGTTGCCGAGCACGATTGCCCGCATGGAGCTGCGCGCGCACAGGCGGTCGCTCTCGGGCAACCCATTCAGCGATGGCACTTCGGCCACCATCATCTCGACCGCCGAAATCACCATCGATTCCTTGTCCAGCGTCCGCATCACGTCCGCCACGGCAGCATCGGTGGCCGGCGCCGCCGAAGCGATACCGGCAACGCACAGCAGCGGCAGCAGCGCGACGTTGCGCATCAGGCCTTGGCCTCTTCCATCAGGGCCACGAAACGGTCGAACAGCGGGCCGACATCGGTCGGGCCAGGCGACGCTTCGGGGTGGCCCTGGAACGAGAAGGCCGGCACGTCGGTGCGGGCGATGCCCTGGTTGGTGCCGTCGAACAGCGAACGGTGGGTGACGCGCAGGGTGGCCGGCAGGGTCGATTCATCGACCGCGAAGCCGTGGTTCTGCGAGGTGATCATCACCCGGCCATTGTCCAGGTCCTGCACCGGGTGGTTGGCACCGTGGTGACCGTGGCCCATCTTCATGGTCTTCGCGCCCGAGGCCAGGCCCAGCAGCTGGTGGCCCAGGCAGATGCCGAAGGTCGGGATCTTCACGTCGATGAAGGTCTTGATCGCTTCGATGGCGTAGTCGCACGGTTCCGGGTCACCCGGGCCGTTGGACAGGAACACGCCGTCCGGCTTCAGCGCCAGCACTTCCGCAGCGGGGGTCTGCGCCGGCACCACGGTCACTTCGCAGCCGCGCTCGGCCAGCATGCGCAGTATGTTGGTCTTCACGCCGAAGTCGTAGGCCACGACCTTGAACCTGGCCGGTACGCTCACGAACGCATTGGCGTCCAGGTCCAGCTGCCCTTCGGTCCAGGTGTAGGTCTTACCGGTAGTGACGACCTTGGCCAGGTCCATGCCCTTCAGGCCCGGGAACTTGCGGGCGGCTTCCAGTGCCTTTTCCACGTCGATGCGGAAGTAGAACTGCGGACGGTAGCCCTTGAAGAACGGGGTGTGACGGCCGCCTT
>NZ_JBNNHG010000271.1:0-1757 GCF_050268705.1 Stenotrophomonas sp. NPDC077659
GCGGCGCCGGGCGTGGGCAAGACCTACACCATGCTGACCCGCGCGCAGGAAAAGCTGCGCCGTGGCGTGGACCTGGTGGTAGGCCTGGTCGAAACCCATGGCCGTACCGATACCCAGGCACTGCTGGAAGGTCTGCCGCAGCTGCCGTTGAAGGACGTGGCCTACCACGGGCACGCCCTGCAGGAGATGGATCTGGATGCGGTGCTGGCGCGGCATCCGGCGCTGGTGCTGGTGGACGAACTGGCCCATCGCAACGCCCCCGGCAGCCGCCACGAGCGGCGCTGGCAGGATGTGATGGAACTGCTCGATGCCGGCATCGACGTGTGGACGACGGTCAACATCCAGCACCTGGAAAGCCTCAACGACGTGGTGATGCGCATCACCGGCGTGCGCGTGAGCGAAACCGTGCCCGACGGGGTGCTCGACCGCCTGCATGACATCGTGCTGGTGGACCTGCCGCCACGCGAACTGATCGCGCGCCTGCAGCAGGGCAAGGTGTACGTGCCCGAACAAGCGGCGCAGGCCCTGCAGGCGTTCTTTTCACCGGCCAACCTGACCGCGCTGCGCGAACTGGCGATGCAGGAGGCCGCCGACCGCGTCGACAGCAGCCTGCGTGAAACCCGTGCGGCACGCGGCGAGGGCAACCTGCCACTGCGCCGTGGCGTGCTGGTGGCCATCGATGGCGGCGGCCAGAGCGAGTACCTGGTGCGGGTGGCACGGCGCATCGCCGAACGCCGCGACGCACCCTGGACGGTAGTGACGGTGCAGGGCCGGCGGCAGGACGAAGCGACCCGGCGCGAGATCGATGCGGCGTTCGCGCTGGCGCGGCGGCTGGGCGGCGATGCCGAGCTGCTGCACGGATCTGGCATCGCCGATGCCCTGCTCGATCATGCCGCGCACAATGGTGTGTCGACCCTGGTGCTGGGCCGTACCCGCGAACGGCCGTTGGCCCGGATGTTCAACCGGACCCTCACCCAGCAGCTGATCCAGCGCGGCGCGCATTACGAGATCACCATCATCAGCACACCGCAGGCGCGCGCGCGGGCGCGACGCGAAGGCCTGCTGCCGCCGATGCGCGGCATCAGCTACGAGCCGGCGCAGGCGTTGATCGCCACCGCGCTGGCCTGTGCGGTGGCGTGGCTGGCCGAACGCTGGGTGGGCATGGCCGACCTGTCGATGGTGTTCATCGTGGCAGTGGTGCTGGTCGCTGCACGCACGCGCGCCAGCGTGGCGGTGATGGCGGCGATCCTGTGTTTCCTCGCCTACAACTTCCTGTTCATTGCGCCCCGCTTCACCTTCGCCATCGGTGCGCGCCAGGGCGTGATCACCGTGTTCCTGTTCCTGGCCGCCGCACTGGTGGCTGGCCGCCTGGCATCACGCCTGCGCATGCAGGTGATCGCCCTGCGCGCGGCCAACCGCCATGCGCGTGCGCGCCAGCAGCTCGGGCGGCAGCTGGCCAGCGCGGCCGGCAACGGCGAGGTCGCGCAGGCCGGCAGGCAGGCGCTGGAACAGGCGATGGACGTGCCGGCGTGGCTGCGGATTGGCGCCGACACCGCCACCGGCGGCCGCGCCCAGCCCGGCGATACCGACTTGGCCGCCGCCGACTGGGCCCTGCGCCACGGCCAGCCCAGCGGCCGCTTCACCGATACGCTGGCCGGCGCGCAGTGGTGGTTCCTGCCGCTGCTCGATGGCGAGGACCGCGCCGTGGGCGTGGCCGGCCTGTACCTGCCGGGCGCACAGGCACGGTTGCTGCCCGA
>NZ_JBNNHG010000272.1:0-1722 GCF_050268705.1 Stenotrophomonas sp. NPDC077659
CCCCGCCGGCTGACCTCGGCGCCCGCGTCGATCGATACCGTTGCTGCCTTCCGGCAAGATCGTTGTGACCGGCGGCGCTGCGCTGCACGGTGAAGTGAGCATCTCCGGCGCCAAGAACGCCGTCCTCCCCATCCTCTGCGCGACGCTGCTGGCCGATGCGCCGGTGGAGATCACCAACGTGCCGCACCTGCACGACGTGGTCACCACGGTGAAGCTGCTGGGCGAACTGGGCGCCAAGGTCACCATCGACCAGGGCACGCTGTCGCGCGGCAGCGCGATCGTGGTCGACCCGCGCCCGGTCAACCAGCACGTGGCGCCCTACGAGCTGGTCAAGACCATGCGCGCCTCTATCCTGGTGCTGGGCCCGCTGCTGGCCCGCTTCGGTGCGGCCGAAGTGTCGCTGCCCGGCGGCTGTGCCATCGGCTCGCGCCCGGTTGACCAGCACATCAAGGGCCTGCAGGCACTGGGTGCGGAGATCGTGGTCGAGAACGGCTTCATCAAGGCCACCGCCAAGCGCCTGAAGGGTGGCCACTTCACCTTCGACATGGTCAGCGTCACCGGTACCGAGAACGTGCTGATGGGTGCGGTGCTGGCTGAAGGCACCACCATCCTCGACAACTGTGCGATGGAGCCGGAAGTGACTGATCTGGCCCACTGCCTGATCGCGCTGGGCGCGAAGATCGAAGGCCTGGGCACCGCCCGCCTGGTCATCGAAGGTGTCGAGCGCCTGTCCGGGGGCCGACATGAAGTGCTGCCCGACCGTATCGAGACCGGCACCTTCCTGGTGGCTGCGGCGATGACCGGCGGCAAGGTCACCGTGAACCGCGCGCGCCCGAACACGATGGACGCGGTGCTGTCCAAGCTGGTCGAGGCCGGTGCGACGATCGATACCACCGAGGACAGCATCACCCTGGACATGCAGGGCAAGCGACCAAAGGCGGTCAATCTGACCACTGCGCCGTATCCGGCATTCCCTACCGACATGCAGGCGCAGTTCATGGCGCTCAACTGCGTGGCCGACGGCGTGGGCGTGATCAACGAAACGATCTTCGAAAACCGTTTCATGCACGTCAACGAACTGCTGCGTCTGGGCGCGGACATCCAGGTTGAAGGCCACACCGCCATCGTGCGTGGCAGCGAGCACCTGAGCGGTGCACCGGTGATGGCCACCGACCTGCGTGCGTCGGCCTCGCTGATCCTGGCCGGCCTCATGGCCGACGGCGAGACCACCATCGACCGCATCTACCACCTCGACCGTGGCTACGAGAACATCGAAGAGAAGCTGTCTTCGCTCGGTGCCACCATCCGGCGCGTGCCATGATCCTGCGCGGGAAATTCAGCCCACGCCGCAAGGCGCTGCTGGCGCTGGTGCTGATCGTGCTGGCATGGCTGGGCTATGCCTGGTACGCCAACCTGGCCATCACCAAGGGCATCGAGCAGAAGGACATGGACTGGAATGGCGATGGTACGGTCAGCCGTGACGAGATCATCCAGTCGTTCTATGCCGTTGCGGTGAATGACAGCCAGGAAGGCAACCGCCATTGCCGCACCTTCGTCTGGCGCAGCAGCGGCCAGCAGATCCGGGTGGACTGCCGTACCGAGTTCAAGCCGGACGCGGCCGCAGAGAAGAAATAAGAAAACGCCCGCGCAAGCGGGCGTTTCTCTACCTGCGGTAGTGCCGGCCGCTGGCCGGCAATGCGACACGGATGCCGGCCAGCGGCC
>NZ_JBNNHG010000273.1:0-1686 GCF_050268705.1 Stenotrophomonas sp. NPDC077659
TGGCGACAACTCTGTGGATCTCGTTCGGCAGCGTGTTGGTCAGAAACGCGGTCAGCTTCACGCCGGCAAAGGAAATCGACCGAGCCGCGATGAACTAGCCTGCAATCACTCCAAACCAAGATGAAGGTCGCATATCAGGGAAGCGCACACCCTTCAACAACAATCTTGCAGTCATCTCCACAAGCCTTGAGAGCCTGACGACGCCCCCAGGGCAGGCCACGGTTGGAAGTCTGAATGATGCGATTGCTGGGACCCGCCGCAACCAAGGCACACGTATTAAAGAACGTCTCCATTGGAAGACAATTCTTCGAGCCTTTCGCCTGACAATCAGCGACTGCCAAGGCTTTTGCCTCGTCCTCGGTTCTGCCATCAAAGGTTATACCCAATGTGCGGTCATCACCTCTCGCCCATGCCCCCCACTTGGCAGGGGGCGCCTTGGTATCACCCACGCCATGCCCAGGAAGATACACAGTGTTGTATTGGACTGACCCTGGCTGCTGCGCAGATGCGGCAGCCGATAGGAAGAAAGTGGAGACAATGACAATCTTTGTGAGCGCACTCATCCCTTGGTCCCCTTATTGGCAGTGCTAGTACCACTACCCACATAATCCTGCTTGAAGTCCGAAGTCTGGCCCGAGCTGTTACGACCCACATTACCGAAGCTCGAGTTCGCCACGAACTGGCCCAGCGTGCCGTTGAAGAACATGGCCGCCATCGGCGGTGCCATCTAGCAAAGCACACCAACTCGCGCCCCGCTTCTTTTCCTGATTCTGCATTACCGCCGCCAACATAATCCTGCTTGAAGTCCGAAGTCCGGCCCAAGCTGTTACGACCCACATTGCCGAAGCTCGAGCTCGCCACGAACTGGCCCGGCGTGCCGCTGAAAATGGCCGCCATCGACGGTGCTCTCACCATCTGCAGTCCAAGATCGCCTGCTGACTGGCAACCGACCGAACGCCCACCCCATAGCGCTTCGGCACTGTGCTTACGAAGTGCCAGACACCTGAAAGAATTGAGGCGAATGCTGTCCCAATCGATCTGCATTCAAGTACCGCAATAGCCCGCGCACCCATGATGGAAAGGCCATATTTTCAATCGCGTCACGCACGCACCTGATGACGTCCGGGCCACACAAAGCACTCGCAACCCTCGTCTCATCAAGGAACAGCGCAACCTTCAAAGATTATCTTGCAGTCCGGACCACACTGCTTCAGCGCCTCCCGACGTGTCCACTTGGTCCCCTTACGTGAAATCTGTGCGTATCGATCACTGGGACCTGCTGCGATCGCCACGCATGCGTTGTCAAAAGAGTCGATCGGAACACAATTTGTAGAACCGCGCCGCTCGCAATCGGCGACAGCAAGATCCTCAGCCTCTTGCTGGGTCCGCCCAGTTAGGCTGTAGCCTAAAGTCCGGTCATCCCCCCGCGCCCACGCCCCCCATATTCTCGGAGGGGCCTTCGTGTCTCCAACCCCATGCCCGGGAAGATAAACACTGTTATATTGCGGAGTTCCAGGCTGCTGGGCGAACGAGGCGGAGGAATAAAGCAAGGCGCACGCCGTGAAGAAAATGATCACCTTACTCATGTTCTATGTCCCCTTGCGTTGTTAGTCTTGTCGCCGCTTCCAACATAATCCTGCTTGAAGTCCGAAGTCTGGCCCGAGCTGTTACGACCCACATTACCGA
>NZ_JBNNHG010000274.1:0-1670 GCF_050268705.1 Stenotrophomonas sp. NPDC077659
GAACTCCATCGGTGAAGTGCTGCAGCAGCTCACCGGTTCCGGTTCAGCGTTGAACATGGCGCTCGTACTTGGCCTGGAAGTCCGGGTCCGATTCCGGCGAGAGGTAATACAGGAACGGGCTGTTGGTGATGTTGCCCATGTTCTGGATCGCCACTTCCTGCAGGTACTTCTTCCAGCCTGCATCGTCGTCCTTGGCCGGTGCGACCAGGGCCTGCTTGGCGTCTTCGACCGGAGCGGCTTCTTCCTTCTTGCAGGCGGTGAAGGCCAGGGCAAACGAAGCGATCAGCATCGCGCGCATGGTGGTGTTCATGGGTTTCCTCCCGAGATGGTGCGTGTGGTTTACGTAATGGGGGTGCGTGGTACTACAAGGCCCTGCCGCCGGGCAGGAATTACGACTGCGCCGCCTTCGCTTCGCGGACTTTGCGCAGCGCCTCGAGCACGGCGGCCGGTACGAAACCGGACACATCGCCTCCCAGGCGGGCGATCTCGCGGACCAGCGAGGACGAAATGAAGCTGTGCTGCTCGGCCGGGGTCAGGAACAGGGTCTCGACCTCCGGGATCAGGTGGCGGTTCATGCTCGCCATCTGGAATTCGTATTCGAAGTCGGACACCGCGCGCAGGCCGCGCAGCAGCACCCCGCCCTGGACCGAACGGACGAAATGGGCCAGCAGGGTATCGAAGCCGATGACCTCCACGTTGCCGTGGTGGCCCAGGGCACCCCGGGCCAGCTGCACGCGCTGCTCCAGCGGCAGCGCCGGGCCCTTGGACGGGCTCTGCGCCACGCCCACCACGACCTTCTCGAACAGCGGCGCGGCCCGGCTCACCAGGTCGATGTGACCATTGGTGATGGGATCGAACGTGCCGGGGTAGACGGCAATGCGGCGGTTGGCCACGGTCATGGGCGGTTGCAGAGGTTCAGATGAAGTCAAAGTGTAGCAGTGGCGCGGCGGTACAGGGCAAAGCGCACCTCGCGGGTGCCGCCCTCGCGGTGCAGCAGCCATTCCGGCGGCAGCACCGGCGCGTGGCCGGCGGGCGATTCCAGGTACAGCCAGGCATCGGCGGCGAGGTGGCGAGGAAGCTGGGCCAGCACGTCCTGCCAGAGGCCATCGGCGAACGGCGGGTCGATGAAGACCAGATCGGCGTGCTGGGCGGGCGCGCCCTGCAGCCAGCGCAGGGCATCGGCCTGGACCACGGTGACCTGCTCGGCCGCCTGCAGCTTGGCTACGGCAGCCACCAGATTGCGGCCGAGCTGGGCATCGCGCTCGACCAGGGTGGCGTGGGCGGCACCGCGCGAGACGGCCTCCAGGCCCAGCGCGCCGCTGCCGGCGAACAGGTCCAGCACACGGGCCCCGCCGAGCCTGGGCAGCAGCCAGTTGAACAGGGTTTCGCGCACACGATCACTGCTGGGCCGCAGGCCCGGCAGGGTCGGTACCGGCAGGCGGGTATTGCGCCAGCGCCCGCCGATGATGCGGACCTGGCCGTTATTGCCACCACGGCCGCTCACCGGCGCCCCCGGTGGGGGATCTTCGAGAAATTCAGCATGAGCGGGATTGTAGTCGTCCGGGCGGCGCCCGGCACCGGCACCGGCACCGGCAGAGGCCAGAGCAACAGCAACAGCGGGCATTCCGTGGGATGGCGGGGTGGGTCCGGTTGAGGGGGACGCTGCAAGT
>NZ_JBNNHG010000275.1:0-1669 GCF_050268705.1 Stenotrophomonas sp. NPDC077659
CGCAACCGGCGCGGCTGCCTGTTCCCGCAGCCGCTGGCCGAGCGCGGCCAGGTTGCCTTCGCCACGTTGGGCGGGTATATCGGGGTCAATGCCGGCCTGGTGCTGACCGCCGAGCGCGAGGACGAGGTGGCCGCGGTGCTGTCCCACGAAATCGCCCACGTCACCCAGCAGCATGTGCTGCGCGGGGTCGAACGCGCCCAGCGTGACCAGATCCCGATCCTGCTGGGCATGCTTGCGGCGGTGGTGGCCGCGCAGGCCAGCAACAGCAGTTCATCGGGCAACGCGACCATGGCCGCCATCAGCTCCGGCATGGGCCTGATGCAGCAACGGCAGATCAACTACACCCGTTCCAACGAATCCGAAGCCGACCGCCTCGGCATCCGTACCCTGGCCCGCAGCGGCTACGACGTGGACGCCATGGCCGGCTTCTTCGAGCGGATGTCGGCGGCCATGCGCGGCAACGACGGCGGCTACCAGACCCCGGACTTCCTGCAGACCCACCCGGTCAATACCACGCGTATCAGCGAGGCCAAGGCCCGCGCCGAGCAGATGAAGAAGGACACGGTGCTGCTCACCACCAGCACCCCCGGCGGCGAGCGCAGGGAACGGGTGAACCCGGCCGACCCGAGCCTGTCCGAGCCCCTGCTGCGCGGCGCCAACCCGCTGCTGCCCAGCAGCGTGCTGCGCCTGCCGATCGGCCAGCTCAGCCGCGGCGCCAGCGGTGATTTCGACTGGGCCCGTGAACGCCTGCGCGTGCTCAGCGCCGACACCACCCCGGACCTGGAGCGCGAATACGCCGACCTGGCCCGGCGCCAGAAGGACGGCCTGACCGATGCACAGCGCTATGGCCAGGCCCTGGCCGCGATGCGCGGCGGCCGCAGCGGCGCCAGCCAGGCCCGGCAGACCCTGGCCAGCCTGCAGAAGACCTACCCGGACAACCTGTTCGTGGCTCTGGCCCTGGGCGAGGCCGAGTCACGCGCCGGCCAGCCGGTGCAGGCCAATGCCCGCTTCGGGCAGCTGCTGCGCGAGCACCCCAACAGCCGGCCGGTGGCGCTGACCTATGCCGAGATCCTCAATGAGCAGGGCGGCCGCGAAGCCGGCCAGCGAGCGCAGGCGATGCTGCGCCCCCTGCTGTCGCAAAGCGGTAACGATCCGGTCTTCCAGCAGCGTTACGCCCGCGCCAGCGAACTGGCCGGGGACAGCGTGCGTGCCAGCGAGGCCTATGCCGAGGCGGCCTTCCTCGGGGGGCGCCCGGAGCAGGCGCTGATGCAGCTGCAGGCGCTCAAGCGCAATCCCGAGCTGGATTACGTCGGCCGGGCGCGGGTGGATGCGCGCATCGAGGCGATCACCCCCACCGTGCTGGAACTGCGCCGCCAGGGCGTGCAGGACCCGGACCTGGACCGCCGCTGAGCGCTGCATGACCGGTCGATGGCAATCCCGACCGGTTCCGGCCGGGACGTCACAAACCTGTCATCAAACCGTAGTCTACTGGCACCACTCCAGTAACCGAGCCCTACGGTGTCCTCGTGCAGAAACGCATCCTGATCGTCGATGACGAGCCCGCGATCCGCGAAATGGTCGCCTTCGCCCTGCGCAAGGGCGATTACGAACCTGTCCACGCCGGACACGGCCACCACGACGGCGGCGCCCATCATGCTGGCCACCAGCA
>NZ_JBNNHG010000276.1:0-1648 GCF_050268705.1 Stenotrophomonas sp. NPDC077659
GCCGTACAGGTGTTCAGCGCCGCCGGCTACAGCCAGATCGAAGCGCACACCAAGGCGCTGCCCGAGGAGGAGCTGAAGGCACGTATTGCAGAAGCGCATATCGTGGGCATCCGCTCGCGCACCCAGCTCAGCGCCGAGGTACTGGCCGAGGCCAAACGCCTGATCGCGGTGGGCTGCTTCTGCATCGGCACCAACCAGGTCGACCTGGATGCGGCCGAACTGGCCGGCATCCCGGTGTTCAACGCCCCCTATTCCAACACCCGCAGCGTGGCCGAACTGGTCATCGCCGAAGCGATCATGCTCACCCGTGGCATTCCGCAGAAGAACGCCGAGTGCCATCGCGGCGGCTGGTCGAAGTCGGCCAGCGGCAGCCATGAAGTACGCGGCAAGACCTTGGGCATCATCGGCTACGGCCACATCGGCACCCAGGTCGGCGTGCTGGCCGAATCGCTGGGCATGCAGGTGATCTTCCACGACGTGGAAACCAAGCTGGCGCTCGGCAACGCCCGTGCCGCAGCCAGCCTGGATGACCTGCTGGCACGCGCCGACATCGTCACCCTGCATGTGCCCGAAACCCCGTCCACGCAATGGATGATCGGTGCGACCGAGCTGGCGAAGATGCGCCGCGGCGCGCATGTCATCAACGCCGCACGCGGCACCGTGGTCGACATCGATGCACTGGACGCGGCCCTGGCCAGCGGCCATATCGGTGGCGCCGCGCTGGACGTGTTCCCCATCGAGCCCAAGGGCAATGGCGATGTATTTGAATCGCCGCTGACCCGCCACGACAATGTCATCCTGACCCCGCACGTGGGCGGCAGCACGCTGGAGGCGCAGGACAACATCGGCGTGGAAGTGGCGGCCAAGCTGGTGCGCTACAGCGACAACGGCAGCACCCTGTCGGCGGTCAACTTCCCGGAAGTGACCCTGCCCGAGCATGCTGACAGCCTGCGCCTGCTGCACATCCACCAGAACGTGCCGGGCGTGCTGTCCAAGGTCAACGAGATCTTCTCGCGGCACAACGTCAACATCGACGGCCAGTTCCTGCGCACCGACCCGAAGGTGGGCTATGTGGTGATCGACATCACCGCCAGCGAGGAGCAGGCGGGTGCCGTACGTGACGAGCTGGCCGCGATTCCGGGCACCCTGCGCACCCGTATCCTGTATTGACGCGCACCCGCCAGGCGCATGTAGAGCCGAGCCCATGCTCGGCTGCGGTTCCGGCCAATATTGAGCCGAGCATCGGCTCGGCTCTACAGATTGCTAGCGCGCCAGCCAGCGGCGGGCCATGCGCTGCATCGATGCGTCCGATGCCGGATCGATGGCGACCTCGGCCACCGGGCGCCAAGCCAGGTCTAGGGATTCCTCGCTCAGCACGAAGGCTTCGCCACCCGCGGCACGGATCACGAAACGCACGTCGTAATGCCAGTGCCCGGGCACGCCCTTGTGCTCGGGAATCCAGTGCTTGTCCAGATCGAAGATGGCCGGGTCATCCAGCACCAGACCGGCCAGTCCGGATTCTTCCTCCGCCTCCTTCAACGCCACCCGGGCCAGGTCGCGGTCGCCATCGGCATGGCCGCCCAGCTGCAGCCAGCGCAGCAGCTTGCGGTGGTGGGTCAGCAGCAGGCGCTGGCCGTCGGCGCTGACC
>NZ_JBNNHG010000277.1:0-1604 GCF_050268705.1 Stenotrophomonas sp. NPDC077659
CACCGGGGGAATTGTGCCTGATCAGGGCACCGTTCCGAGACACAAGAGTCGAGCATGGCTCGACGCTACACTCGGACTGCATGAGCACACCGCCCTCCCCTGCCCGACGCCTGCGCCGTTGGCTGCTCTCCGGCGCATTGCTGCTGGCCGCCGGCATTGCCGCGCTCTCCCTGTGGAACAGCCCATGGGCGGCCGCGCCGAAGATGCTGTGGACGCTGGGGCGCATGCCACCGGCCAACGGACTGCCTGTGCCGGTGGACGGTGTGCGCCCCCGGCAGATCGCCGATACCTTCGGTGCCCCACGTGGCCGTGACCGCACGCATGCCGGCATCGACATCTTCGGCAAGCGCGGCACGCCCGTCCGCAGCGTTACCGCAGGCGTCATCGCCGATGTGAGCGAGCGCGGGCTCGGCGGGCGCCAGGTCTGGGTGATCGGGCCCGGCCGCGAGCGCTACTACTACGCGCACCTGGAAGACTGGGCCGAGGGCCTGGCACGCGGCCAGGTAGTGCAGGCAGGGCAATTGCTGGGGTACGTCGGTGACAGCGGCAACGCCAAGGGCACCCCGCCGCACCTGCACTGGGGCATCTACGGCAAGGACGGCGCCCGCGACCCATTGCCGCTGCTGCTGCACTGACCGACGGAACGCGCCCGTCGCCATGGCTGCATGAATACTCAGGATTTGTAAACGGGAATAGTTCGCATTATTATTCCGGCCGTTTACGGTTGGGCCAGGACGGCCGGCCACCCTCACTTCCCGTTGCGCCACGCCCCCGCGGATACCGGTCGGCCCAACGCACGTGTTCGTCCAGGAATCCTCATGTCCCGTCATACCCTCCGTCTTCCGCAGCCGCGCCGGCTGTCGGCCGCCGTGCTTGCCGCCCTGTGCCTGGCCGCCGCGCCGGCCGCCTTCGCCCAGACCGCGGCCGACCCGACCACCCTCGACAAGATCGTGGTGAAGGGTGAGCGCGCCGAAGGCTATTCGGTGCGCAGGACCTCGGCCGGTACCCGCTTCGACCTGGCCCCGCGCGAGATCCCGCAGTCGGTCAGCATCATCAGCCACCAGCGCATCGAGGACCAGAACCTCGACGACATCATCGACGTGCTGGGCAACACCACCGGCGTCAGCAGCACCCAGTCCGACACCGAGCGTACCGAGTTCTATTCGCGTGGTTTCTATATCGACAGCTACCAGTTCGACGGCCTGCCCACGCAGATGGTGCAGAACTGGAGCTATGGCGATTCCGGCCTGGATCTGGCCCTGTATGACCGCGTCGAAGTGGTCCGCGGTGCTACCGGCCTGCTGACCGGCGCAGGCAATCCGTCGGCATCGGTCAACCTGATCCGCAAGCATGCGGACAGCGCCGAGCTGACCGGCAGCGTGTCGGTGAACGTCGGCAGCTGGGGCCGCACCCGCAGCACCGTGGACGTGACCACCCCGCTGAATGCCAGTGGTTCGGTGCGCGCCCGCGTGATCGGCAGCTACCTGGACACCGATGCGCAGATGGACCGCTACAACCAGCACAAGACGCTGGGTTATGCCGTCATCGATGCCGACCTGACGCCGGATACCCAGCTGAGCGTGGGTTACGACTACCAGCAGAAG
>NZ_JBNNHG010000278.1:0-1540 GCF_050268705.1 Stenotrophomonas sp. NPDC077659
CTTCCTGGGACGCAAGAGCGATGGAGAACAGGGCGGGAAGTCACTGTGGTTGGGCGGCCGTTGCCGTCCAGCTCCAGATGGGCGGCCGAGCCGACCAGCTTCTGCTGCAACAGGCGCACGACGCGCTGGGTGTTGGGCTTGGACATGACATCGTCGCGGACCCGCTCCCATTCCGACTCTGCATACAGCCACAGGCAGCCGGCTTCGAACGGGTTGTAGGTGAGGACAAGACGGTTGTTGCTGGCACGCGCGACGAGGTCGCGGTAAGCGGTGGGAACCGCCATGCGCCCTTTATCGTCAACTGTGATGGCCGTCTCGCCCTGGAACACGACGCGTGCACCCTTCCTTCGCCCGGTGAAACATTGAACCACGAAAACCCACAAAACACCCGGATTTCCCTCTGATGCCCACCTTAGCAGCGGACCCAGGGTTGTCAACAACTTTTCAGCAGGGAAATCGCCAACCACATCAATGGCTTGCAGCAATGTTTAGAGAATTGTTCAAGGCTTATCCACAAGTTGCTGATCCGTCTCATTTTTTGAGATTGAACGGAAGTTCAGGGGTGTGGAGGGCGCGTGAAACACCGTCCGCGCATTCATCCAGAACGGGCTGAAAGCGGCGTCAGACTGCGCAAACCGGGCACAATGACGCCATGTGCCTGCTTGCTCTTGGCTGGTTACGTCACCCGCATTGGCGACTGGTGATGGCCGGCAACCGCGATGAGTTCCACGCCCGCCCGACTGCGGCCCTGGCCTCCTGGCAGGACGAGCCGTCCATCATCGGTGGCCGCGACCTGCGTTCGGGCGGCAGCTGGGCCGGCATCGGCCCGGCGGGCCGCATGGCCGTGGTGACCAATGTGCGTGATCCGCTGGCCGCCCAGGCCGGCCCATCGCGCGGCGCGCTGGTGGCTGACTTCCTGCGTGGCCGCGACCCGGCGGCGGTGCACATGGACCGCCTGGCAGGTATTGCCGCCGCCTATGCACCGTTCAATCTGTTGCTGGCCGATAGCGACAGCCTGGAATACCTGGGCAACCACCCCGCCGAACGCCAGGCCCTGGGGCCGGGCGTACATGGGATGTCCAACGGCGCACTGGATGCCGCCTGGCCGAAGACCCGCCGGCTGATGGCGGCACTGTCCCGTTGGCTGGACCACGAAGGGGTCAGAGCCCTTTCGCACAGCGAAACGGATCCGACCCCGGATCTGGCCCCGCTCTGGAATGCCCTCGCCGACGAACACCGCCCTGCCGACAGCGACCTGCCCGACACCGGCATCGGCCTGGAGCGCGAGCGCTGGCTGAGCCCGGCCTTCATCCGCGGCGACGATTACGGCACGCGCGCCAGCACCGTGCTGCTGATCGGCCAGGATGGCCACGGCCAGATGCACGAACGCCGGTTCGGCGCCCAGGGCGTGTTTCTGGGCGAGAGCCGCGTCGATTTCTGATGATGACGGTAGTGCCGGCCGCTGGCCGGCATCGGTACGGAATTGCCGGGCCGGTCTACGACCGCAGCCGCACCCGCACCGCCTTCGTGCGCAACGGCG
>NZ_JBNNHG010000279.1:0-1539 GCF_050268705.1 Stenotrophomonas sp. NPDC077659
TACGTGCCCCACTGCTATCCATCGCCGCGCTGTGCAGCCTGGCCGCCTGTTCGCACCGAATATTCAACGGTCTTCAACGGCGCCCGCCGTGTGTCCGATCCGCTGATGACCCTGCACTGGCTGCCGGCTGACCGGCCGGCCAGGCTGGGTCTGGCGGTTTCCCGCAAGGTTGATCCGAACGCCGTCGGGCGTAACCGGATCAAGCGCGTCCTGCGCGACATCCTGCGTCAGACACGAACCGATATCCAGCCAGGCGACTTCGTCGTCGTG
Organism: Stenotrophomonas sp. NPDC077659; assembly: GCF_050268705.1. Lineage (NCBI taxonomy): Bacteria > Pseudomonadati > Pseudomonadota > Gammaproteobacteria > Lysobacterales > Lysobacteraceae > Stenotrophomonas > Stenotrophomonas sp. NPDC077659. Next base: position 271 of record NZ_JBNNHG010000279.1, read on the forward strand.
GCCCGTAGTGCTGCGCGTTCTGCCAGCAACGACGAGATCCGCCAGGCCTTCCTGCGCCTGCTGCGGCGCCTTCGCGCATTGCCCGCGCCGGGCGTGGACGGCACAATGCCGCCGCCAGATGGCATCGCATCTCCTTCTTTGACCGAGCCGGCATCGCGTCCCGGCCCCGCCGAGCCTGTCCGCTGATGAACCAGACCCGCGTATTCCTTATTTTTGCCTGGCTGATGGTGGCCGTGCTCCTGTGGATGGAGTGGGGCCGTGAAAAGGCCGGCCCGACCCCGGCCCCGACCACCACGTCCGCCCAGGCCGTCGCACAGAGTGTTCCGGGTGCGACCCCGGGCAGCATCCCCAGCGCGCAGGTCCCCGGTGCACCGGGCCAGGTTGCGGCGCAGGCCCAGGCCAGCGCCACCCCGGCCGCCCAGCGTGTGACCGTCACCACCGACGTGCTGCGCCTGGTGGTGGACGGTGGCCGCGTGCTGGATGCCGAGCTGCTGCAGTTCCCGCAGTCCAAGGAAGAAGGCAGCCCGCCGGTACGCCTGCTGACCGAAGATCCCGCGCATCCGTACAGCGCGATCAGCGGCTGGGCCAGCGAGGACAAGAGCACCCCGGTGCCGGGCGCCGATGGCTTCAAGCTGGTCGGTGACGTCCATGACTTCGTCCTGGCCGACGGCCAGAACCAGCTGCAGATCCCGTTCGTGTGGACCGCCGACAACGGCGTGACCATCAAGCGCACCCTCACCGTCTCGCGCAACGAGTACGCCGTGCGTTTCAAGGACGAGGTCAGCAACACCGGCAGTACCCCGTGGAACGGCTACGTCTACCGCACCCTGGACCGTACCCCGACCATCCTGTCGCGGAACATGACCAACCCGGACTCGTTCAGCTTCAACGGCGCCACCTGGTACGACAACGACAAGACGTACCAGCGCCGTGCGTTCAAGGATTACCTGGACGATGGCGCGCTGAACCAGAACATCACCGGCGGCTGGCTGGCGATGCTGCAGCACCACTTCTTCACCGCCTGGATTCCGCAGAAGGATCAGACCGCCCACTACGTGCTGTCGCAGGTGGCCGGTCGGGACCTGATCGAAGCCCGTGGCCCGGCCTTCACCGTGGCCCCGGGCCAGTCCACCAGCACCGAAGCACGCCTGTGGGTCGGCCCGAAGCTGGTCAACCAGATCGCCAAGGAAGACGTGCCGGGCCTGGATCGCGTGGTCGACTACAGCCGCTTCTCGATGATGGCGGTGATCGGCCAGGGCCTGTTCTGGG
>NZ_JBNNHG010000280.1:0-1530 GCF_050268705.1 Stenotrophomonas sp. NPDC077659
ACAGCAGGTCGCCCGGCGCCGGTTTTGCCGTGGCCGGGTCCAGCAGCCGGTACGGGGTGTAGGCGGTGTACCAGGCCGGGTTTTCCAGGATGTTGCGCAGGATCACGTTCGGCGTGTGGGTACCGTAGTAGCCCTGGCCGATGAAGCTGCGCAGCACGGTGTTCTTGTCGGCGATCGTGCGGATCTTCGCCAGTGCCTGCACTTCGGTCATCGACTCCGGCAGCGCCAGCGGCGCCGGCGACTTGATCTTGGCCGGCACGATGGCGTCGGTCATCGCATCCAGCGTTGCGTGGCCGACCACGTCGAGCATCTGCGCGATTTCGGCGTCGTTGGGACCGATGTGGCGCTCGACGAACGCGGAATGGTGCTCGAGCTCACGCAGGGAGGGGGTGTTCTGGGACATGGCGAAGGATCCGTCAGGGAAGGGCACACGCACGGGCACAAGCCGCCGGTCGGCGGTCTGCGGGGCGCCCCTCTGTCCTTTTGCCTGAGAGTTTGGAAGCCCGGAATTCCGCAGCTTCGTGCCCCTTCGGCGCCGGATCGAACCGGTCTCTCCAGAGTTGTGTTACGGGTGGTATCGGGCCTGAGCGATTACGGGCGTTGCGCCTTCGGCAGCGGTGTTCCGCTTCTCCCACCGTGTTGCCCGCCGATTATAGCCGGTTGCCGCGGCTGAACGCGGGCCGGGGCGTCAGCCCGGCTGAACGCACGATGGCCCAGCCCTGCGTTCTGTGCAGCCCTGCGTGGTATCGGCCGCAATCCCGGCCTATCATGGACGGATTCTCGTATTCATCTGGCGCCGTCCCTGCTGCAGGGAATCGGCGCCCGCCGTGCGTGCCGCGCATGGCCCTGCCGGACGCTTTGCCGATGACCGCCGCTGTCGCCCCTTCCACCCGTCGCATGGCCCTGCTGCTGGCAGGTCTGGCCATGTTCGGCCCGTTCTCGATCGACACCATTTTCCCGGCCTTCCCGCTGCTGGCCCAGCGCCTGGCAGTGGATGAAGTGGCCGTGCAGCAGACCATCAGCGTGTATCTGCTGTTCTACGCGCTGATGAGCCTGGCGCATGGGCCGCTGTCCGATGCCTGGGGCCGCAAGCGGGTCATCCTCGGCGGCCTGGTGGTGTTCATCGGTGCCTCGGTCGGCTGCGCGCTGTCCACCGACCTGACCACCCTGCTGGTGTTCCGTGCGCTGCAGGGTTTGTCGGCGGGCGTGGGCATGATCGTCGGCCGCGCGGTCATCCGCGACCTGTACCACGGCCACGATGCGCAGCGCTTGATGAGCCAGGTGTCGATGCTGTTCGGCATCGCACCGGCCATTGCTCCCATCATCGGTGGCTGGATCCTGCTCAGTGGTGCCGGCTGGCCACTGATCTTCTGGTTCCTGGTGGCGTTCTCACTGCTGCTGCTGGTCTGCACCGTGCGCTTCATGCCCGAAACCCACCCGGTGGCCGCGCGCGTGCCGCTGTCGCCGCGTGCTCTGCTGCGTGACTACCTGCGCATCGGCTTCAACCCGCGCTTCCTGCGCCTGGCCCTG
>NZ_JBNNHG010000281.1:0-1514 GCF_050268705.1 Stenotrophomonas sp. NPDC077659
ATCGAGGGCAGCTGGGCGAAGGCCACCTGCAGCAGGGTGGTGGCGGTCATCGACAGGATCAGCAGGAAGCCCAGCGCCAGCACCACGCCGAAGGAAAACACACGCTTGCGCAGCCAGGCTTTGATGCCTTCCAGGCGCTCGCCGCTGGTGCGGAAGATCAGGTTCAGGGCGTTCTGTAGCTGGGCGAACACGGCGGTGGCGCCGATGAACAGCAGCAGGGTGCTCCACAGCCCGGCCAGCGAACCGACGTCGGGTTGGTTGTCGGCGTTCTTCAGTACGGTTTCGGCCACGGTGGCGGCGCTGCTGCCCGCGGCGGCGCTGATCTGTTCGACCAGTGCCTGCTGTGCGGGCGGGTACAGCGACGCGGTCAGCCACAGCAGCAGCACCAGCAGCGGTGCCATCGAGAGCAGGGCGTAGAAGGAGACCGAGGCGGCCTGGGTGAGTACGTCGATCTCGACGAAGCGCTTGCCGACGGCCATCGGAAAGCTGTCCTGCAGACGCTGGACGTATTTGCGCAGATTCACGGGGACATTGGACGCGGGTTCAACCATGCCCGTGTTGTAGCAGCTGGGGGTCGAAGGCGCGGTGAAGCATCGCGGCGATGGGGTCAGAGCCCTTTCGCGGTGCGAAAGGGATCCGACCCCGGCTGCTGGCTTACGACAGCTGCTGCTTGACCAGCTTGGACACCAGGCCCATGTCGGCCTGGCCGGCCAGCTTGGGCTTCAGCGCGCCCATCAGCTTGCCCATGTCGGCCGGGCCGCTGGCACCGGTCTCGGCAATGGCGGCCTGGATGGCGGCCACGATCTCGGCTTCGCCCATCTTAGCCGGCAGGTAGGCTTCGATCACCACGATCTCGGCGCGCTCGATCTCGGCCAGGTCTTCACGGTTGGCCGCTTCGTACTGGCTGACCGAGTCCTTGCGCTGCTTGACCATCTTGTCCAGCACGGCGATGACGGCGGTGTCATCCAGCTCGACACGCTCGTCCACTTCCTTCTGCTTGATGGCGGCGTTGATCAGGCGGATCACGCCCAGCTTGTGCTTCTCGCCCGCCTTCATGGCGGCCTTCATGTCGTCGGTGAGCTGCTGCTTCATGCTCATGAGGAACCTCGTGGTGGTGGTGGGGCCGGGGCGGATGCCCAGGCCCGGAAACGCAAAAAGCCGGCGACGCTTGCGCGTGCCGGCTTCGGCTCCACTGCGACAGGCAAGCCCATCGCAATGAAGATGCGTCCGATCAGTACAGGCGCTGACGCTTGGTGACGTCGCGCGACGAGCGGCGCAGCTGACGCTTCACAGCAGCGGCGGCCTTGCGCTTACGCTCCTGGGTCGGATTTTCGTAGAACTCGCGCTTGCGGGTTTCGGCCAGCACACCGGCCTTTTCGCAAGTGCGCTTGAAGCGGCGAAGAGCAAACTCGAAGGGCTCATTCTCGCGGACTTTGACGCTGGGCATGGAATCTCCGGGCTCATCACCGGCGTCGGCGGTACCGGCGTGGTGACCATCGGTGCCCTGCTGGGCA
>NZ_JBNNHG010000282.1:0-1473 GCF_050268705.1 Stenotrophomonas sp. NPDC077659
GGCGCCGGCAATGCGCAGCTGGACGAGCTGGCCAGGACCGCCGTGCAGGCCTGGGTCGAAACACTGGGCGCGCCCATCTACGTCCGCCATGAAGTGGTGCACAACCGCTTCGTGGTCGACGACCTGAAGCAGCGCGGCGCGATCTTCGTCGAGGAACTCGATGAAGTGCCGGACAACAACACGGTCATCTTCAGCGCGCATGGCGTGTCCCAGGCCGTGCGCCAGGAAGCCGAACGCCGCGGGCTGAAGGTGTTCGACGCCACCTGTCCGCTGGTGACCAAGGTTCACTTCGAAGTCGCCCGCCACTGCCGTGCCGGCCGTGACGTGGTGCTGATCGGCCATGCCGGTCACCCGGAAGTGGAAGGCACGATGGGCCAGTGGAACCGCGAAGCCGGTACCGGCCAGATCTACCTGGTCGAAGATGTGGAGCAGGTCGCCACGCTGGAGATCAACCAGCCGGAAAACTTCGCCTATACCACCCAGACCACGCTGTCGGTGGATGACACGCGCGGCATCATCGAGGCGCTGCGCGAGCGGTTCCCGCAGATGCAGGGCCCGAAGAACGACGACATCTGCTACGCCACGCAGAACCGCCAGGACGCCGTGCGCGACCTGGCCAAGCGCTGCGACCTGGTGCTGGTGGTGGGGTCGCCGAACAGCTCCAATTCCAACCGCCTGAGTGAGCTGGCCCGCCGTGAAGGCGTGGAGAGCTACCTGATCGACGGCGCGCACGAGATCGACCCGCGCTGGGTGGAAGGCAAGCAGCACATCGGCGTAACGGCCGGTGCGTCGGCACCGCAGGTGCTGGTGGATGGCGTGCTGGCCCGACTGGCCGAGCTGGGTGCCAACGGCGTGGGCGAGCTGGATGGCGAGCCGGAATCGATGGTGTTCGCGCTGCCGAAGGAACTGCGGCTGCGGTTGGTCGACTGACTTCGGAAGGTGGTTCGCCGGGCATGGCCCGGCGCTACCGGCACTGATCTGGTGGGTGCGAACCTTGGTTCGCACTGCTTCTGGATGTAATTCATCCACGCCGTGGATGGGCGCAGCATCTTGGGCATCGACGGTGCCATTACTGGAAGCTGTCAGATAAAAACGCGCCCCAACCTTGCTTCACTGCTGGCTGAGCAGATGGGCGATCATGCCTATTTGACCTCCCATGCTTTGATGCAGAGTTTTATCAATGGCCTCGCCCAAAGGACTTTCACTCTGCGCGCATGTGGCGTTCTGCGTTCACGGTCATGGCCATTGCCATTGCCCCCCCATCTGGATGCCGGAAAGTTCCAATGTGTTCTCGCTTTAGGTGTGATCGGCTGCAGATAGCGGAGTCTTTAGGAGTTTTCCTATAACGAAAAAGGACCATTCGCGCTAATTCTTTAGTCGGATCGCTGTGATCCAAAGAGGAGGGGCAAAAAATGGTACCTGATTAGCACGATGCTTCAGCGCGGTCGCAGCTGTTGAGAAGGGCGAGGTACA
>NZ_JBNNHG010000283.1:0-1471 GCF_050268705.1 Stenotrophomonas sp. NPDC077659
GCTGGTCTGGGTCCAGCTCTGCGACTTCTTACGGGTCTGGTACAGCTTGCCGTCGAAGCAGGTCGCGCAGGGTTTCCTGGGCGAATTCGGTGGTGATCGCGCGGCCGGTGAAATTGGCGCGGGCGGTCAGGGTATTGAGCGCACCTTCCAGGTCGCGCACGTTGGAGCGCATCTTCTTGGCGATCAGGAACGCAACATCATCGGGAATCTCGGCACCGCGTTCGCGCGCCTTGGCCAGCACGATCGCTGCACGGGTTTCGAAGTCCGGCGGTTCGATCGCGACCGACAGGCCCCAGGCAAGCCGCGACTTCAGGCGCGCTTCCAGACCCTCGACTTCGCGCGGGTACCGGTCGCAGGTCAGGATGATCTGCTGCTTGCCGTCGAACAGTGCATTGAAGGTGTGGAAGAACTCTTCCTGGGTGCGGTCCTTGCCGGCGAAGAACTGGATGTCATCGATCAGCAGCGCGTCTACCTGCTGGAACTGGCGCTTGAACTGATCCATGGTCTTTTCCTGCAGGGCCCGGATCATCGCGCTGAAGAACTGTTCCGAGCGCAGGTACAGCACCTTTGCCCCCGGATTGGCCTGGCGCATGGCATTGCCGGCAGCGAACATCAGGTGGGTCTTGCCCAGGCCGGTGCCCCCGTACAGCAGCAGCGGATTGTGCGCGCGGTCGCCCGGCTTCTGCGCCGCCTGGAACGCCGCCGCCAGACCCAGCTGGTTGCTGCGGCCTTCGACGAAGTTGGCGAAGGTGTAATGGTTGTCCAGGTTACCGGCGAAGGGCACCTGCGGTTCGGCCACCACGGCCGTCGACGCGCTCGAAACCGGCGCGTTCTGCGTCTCCGAGGGCCGCGGGCGCGAGCCGATTTCAAGGAAAACGTCGCTGAAACCTGCGAAGTGCGTAAGCAGTTCGCGGATCCGGGCCAGGTACAGCTCGCGCACCTGGTCGACGATGAAGGCGTTCGGGGCATACAGCACCAGGCTGTCCGCGCGCAGATCGGCCTGCAGCGGCTTCAACCAGGTATGAACATCTTCCGGCGGAAACTCCGCTTCGAGGCGTTCGAGACTTCGGGACCAGGCATCCATCGGCAATAATCGTCCGGTGGCCTGTGGATAGGCGCGACAACGCGCCCAAACACAGGCCTGAAAGGGGGAAATGGATGGCTCAGACTACCACCGAGCGCCCGGCTTCGGAATGCTTGTCCCCTACTTATTCACAAAAACATCCACAGCTATTGCACAGGCCGATGAATTCGCGTAGTCACAAGGGGTTGACGCGAGGAGGGGGACCTCTCTAGAATTTCCGGTTCTTTCCCGTCCCATTCATACGAGAGGCCCACATGGCCACCAAGCGCACCTACCAGCCCAGCAACCTCAAGCGTAAGCGCGACCACGGCTTCCGTGCCCGTATGAAGACCGCTGACGGCCGCAAGATCCTGTCGCGTCGCCGCGCCAAGGGCCTCAAAGTCCTGA
>NZ_JBNNHG010000284.1:0-1461 GCF_050268705.1 Stenotrophomonas sp. NPDC077659
GATGTTCCGACTCAAGTAGTCTACGAGCTGAGAGGTATTTCAGCAGCCTGCTAAGGAAGTGCTCGACCTCCTGCCTACCGGTGTGATGACCGCCGGACAGATCGAGGAGATGACCGGGGCCCTGAAGAAGGCATTGATAGAGCGAGCGCTTGGCGCGGAGCTGAGCCAGCACTTCGGCTACGGTTCTGGCGAGGAGCGTCCAGACGAGACCGGCAATCAGCGCAATGGCACCAGCAAGAAGACGGTGTTGACCAGCGACGGCCCGGTTCAACTGGATGTTCCGCGTGACCGTCTGGCCAGCTTCCAGCCGATCCTGGTACCCAAGCACGAGCGTCGCTTCACCGGTTTTGACGACAAGATCGTGGCCATGTATGCCCGTGGGATGAGCGTTCGGGACATTCGCGCGTTCCTGTCTGAGCAGTACGGTACGGATGTTTCAGCCGATTTCATCAGCTCGGTCACCGATGAAGTGCTGCAGGAAGTCATGCAGTGGCAGCAGCGCCCACTGGAGCAGATGTATCCGGTGATCTTCTTTGACGCCCTGCGGGTCAAAATCCGCGACGAGGGCGTGGTACGCAACAAGGCGGTGTATCTGGCGCTGGGCGTGCAGGCCGATGGCAGCCGGGACATCCTTGGCATCTGGATTGAAACCACCGAAGGCGCCAAATTCTGGATGAAGGTGTACAGCGACCTCAAGACACGGGGCGTAGAGGACATCCTGATCGCGGTAACCGACGGCCTCAAAGGCATGCCCGAGGCGCTTGCCGCGGTCTACCCGGAAACGACGCTGCAGACCTGCATCGTGCACCTGATCCGCAACAGCTTGGACTTCGCCAACTGGAAGGACCGAAAGTCGCTGGCGATGGCCCTGAAGCCGGTGTACCAGGCCGCCACGCTGGAAGGTGCTGAGCACGCGCTGGCGGATTTCGAGGAGAGCCAGCTCGGCAAGCGCTACCCGATGGTGGCACAGGCCTGGCGGCGAGCATGGGACCGCGTGATCCCATTCTTTGCCTTTACTCCACCCATCCGGCGGGTGATTCACACCACCAACGCCATCGAAAGCATCAACGCGCAGCTGCGAAAGGTCATCAAGACGCGGGGGCACTTCCCCAACGACGATGCCGCTATGAAGCTCATCTGGCTAGGAATACGCAACATCACCAACAGATGGCGTGGAACCAGCCACGGTTGGAAGGAAGCCATGGGTCAGTTCTCGATACGCTACAAGGAGCGGTTTGACCGGCTGAAGTACTGAGTGCCACATCGCCCGAACACAAAAAATCGGACACTCTCTATCCCCGCGTCCTGCTGGTTGACTGGCAAAGACTCGAATCATTAATCCGCCATTTGCCAAGGCGCTACAAGGCGACCAACTGAAAGCTAAGTTGAGCCCATTCGAATGAGACCTTAGACTCAACTTCCAAGTGCAACACTCGACAATCGCGTAGGGTGCAGGCATGG
>NZ_JBNNHG010000285.1:0-1439 GCF_050268705.1 Stenotrophomonas sp. NPDC077659
TTCGGCACGCACCTGGAGGGCCATGGTGCGACAGCGGCGCTGCATGCGACGTTCACCGTGAACCCGGCCGACGTCGACGGCACCGGCCGCCGCGGCGCGGTCACCAAGGAAGACATCGTCAACTTCGCCCGCAACGGTGGCGCCGGCAAGGCCGGTGGCGCACGTCCGGAAGAACGCGTGCCGATGACCCGCATCCGCAAGCGCATCGCCGAGCGACTGATGGAGTCGAAGAACTCCACCGCCATGCTGACCACCTTCAACGAAGTCGACCTGTCCAAGGTGTCGGCTGCGCGCAAGGAACTGCAGGACGAGTTCGTCAAGGCCCACGGCATCAAGCTGGGCTTCATGAGCTTCTTCGTGAAGGCCGCCGCCAACGCCCTGCAGCGCTTCCCGCTGGTCAACGCCTCCATCGACGGCGACGACATCATCTACCACGGCTACTCGGACATCTCGATTGCCGTGTCCACCGAGAAGGGCCTGGTCACCCCGGTCCTGCGCAACGTCGAGCGCATGTCGTTCGCCGATATCGAAAAGACCATTGCCGACTACGCCAAGAAGGCGCGTGACGGCAAGCTGGGCCTGGATGAACTGCAGGGCGGCACCTTCACCGTGACCAACGGCGGCACCTTCGGTTCGCTGCTGTCCACCCCGATCATCAACCCGCCGCAGAGCGCCATCCTGGGCATGCACGCCATCAAGGAGCGTCCGATCGCCCAGAACGGCCAGGTCGTGATCGCGCCGATGATGTACCTGGCGCTGTCCTACGACCACCGCATCATCGACGGCAAGGATTCGGTGCAGTTCCTGGTGGACATCAAGAACCAGCTGGAAAACCCGGGCCGCATGCTGTTCGGCCTGTAAGAGACCTCCCGCCCCTCCGCGCCTGCGCGGAGGGGTTCTGGTAATGCATCAAGGAATAATTCAATGGCTGAACAATTCGACGTCGTCGTCATCGGTGCCGGCCCGGCCGGTTACCACGCTGCCATCCGCGCGGCCCAGCTGGGCCTGAAGACCGCCTGCATCGACGCAGCGTTGGGCAAGGACGGCAAGCCGGCCCTGGGCGGCACCTGCCTGCGCGTGGGCTGCATCCCGTCCAAGGCGCTGCTGGATTCCTCGCGCCAGTTCTGGAACATGGGCCACATCTTTGGCGACCACGGCATCAGCTTCAAGGATGCCAAGATCGACGTCGAGGCGATGGTTGGCCGCAAGGACAAGATCGTCAAGCAGTTCACCGGCGGCATCGGCATGCTGTTCAAGGCCAACAAGGTCGCCGCCTATTACGGTTTCGGCGAACTTCAGCCGGGCAACGTGGTGAAGGTCACCCAGCATGACGGCTCCATCGTCGAGCTGAAGGGCACCAACGTCATCATCGCCGCCGGTTCGGCTGCACGCCCGGGGCGGCTACGCGGAGGGTCTTGCTGGACCAGTCGGACCTGTCG
>NZ_JBNNHG010000286.1:0-1432 GCF_050268705.1 Stenotrophomonas sp. NPDC077659
GCCGCTCACCCCGGGGATGTTGTCCACCGCATCGCCGCTCAGCGCCAGGTAATCGGGGATCTGGTGTTCCCGCGCTACGAGCACGCCAAGCGCGAGCGCGTGCTGAAGGACCTGGTGCCGGGCGTGCTGGAACTGGCGCAACTGGCCAGGAGCTACGGCATCGGCTGCACCGTCGACGCCGAAGAATCGGACCGCCTGGAACTGTCGCTGGACATCATCGAGCAGGTGTTCTCCGACGCCTCGCTGTCCGGCTGGGATGGCTTCGGCGTGGTCGTGCAGGCCTACCAGAAGCGCACCCCGTACACGATCGACCACCTGGCCGACATGGCGCGCCGCGCCGGTCGCCGGCTGCAGGTGCGCCTGGTGAAGGGCGCCTACTGGGATGCCGAGATCAAGCGCGCGCAGATCGAAGGCTATCCGGGCTACCCGGTGTTCACCCGCAAGCAGAACACCGACGTCTCCTACCTGGCCTGCGCCAAGCGCCTGTTCACGCATGCCGATGCGATCTACCCGATGTTCGCCACGCACAACGCGCACACCATCGCGGCGGTGCGCAGCATCGCCAATGGCGGCGTGTACGAACACCAGAAGCTGCACGGCATGGGCGACGACCTGTACGCCGAAGTGGTGCCGGCCGACCGCCTGGGCCTGCCCTGCCGCGTGTACGCGCCGGTCGGTTCGCATGAAGACCTGCTGCCGTACCTGGTGCGCCGCCTGCTGGAAAACGGCGCCAACTCCAGCTTCGTCAACCGCATCACCGACGAGCGCGTGCCGATCGCCGACCTGATCCGCGATCCGGTCGAGATGGTGTCCTCATTCGCTTCGATTCCGCATCCCAAGATCCCGCTGCCGGTTGACCTGCTGCGCAGCCAGAACCACGACAGGAAGAACTCCATGGGCGCCAACCTCGCCAACGACAACGAACTGCGCGCCCTGGCCGAGCAGCTCAACGCTGCAGTGAAGCCCTGGTCGGCCGCGCCGCTGGTGCCGGGTGCCAGCCCCGCCGGTGCAACCCTGCCGGTGACCAACCCGGCCGACACCCGCGACGTGGTCGGCCAGTGGCAGGCGGCCGATGCCGCAACCGTGCAGAAGGCGCTGGCCAATGCCGTGGCCGCGCAGCCGGCCTGGAACCGCACCCCGGCCGCCAGCCGCGCCGCCATCCTCGAACACGCCGCCGACCAGTTGGAAGCACGCATGCCTGAGTTCATGGCGCTGTGCGTGAAGGAAGCCGGCAAGAGCCTGCCCGACGGCATCGCCGAGGTGCGCGAAGCGGTGGACTTCCTGCGCTACTACGCCAAGCAGGCGCGCGAGCAGTTCAGCCACGCCGAGAAGCTGCCGAGCCCGACCGGTGAATCCAACGAGCTGCAGCTGCACGGCCGCGCTCAGGAGAGCGGCAACAGGCTCTGCTCGCAACTCAACCAAACGTTCACTG
>NZ_JBNNHG010000287.1:0-1425 GCF_050268705.1 Stenotrophomonas sp. NPDC077659
AGCAGGGTCACGCCCCTGGCGTTGGCGGCCTTGGCGAAATCAACCACGCCGGGGATGGCCTTGGCCTTCTTCTCGGCCACCCACTGGTCCCAGGTCAGCTCGTCGTATTCCTTGCCATCGCGCACCAGGCGGGCCTGGTAGGGCGAGTTGTCCAATACGGTTTCATCCACGTCCAGCACCACGGCCGGCTTCAGGCCCTTGGCGTCGTTGCCGCGTTCTTCCGGCACCAGCGCGTCCCAGTGGGCTTCCTTCAGCGCGCCATCCAGCTTGTCGGCGGCGGCACGGTAGGTCTGTTCGGTGATCGCCTTGTACTCCTGCGCACGCTGCATCCACAGCACCGCATTGAGGTTGTCGTTGGCGGTCACATCGACGGCACTGGCGGCCTTGGCGGCCGCGGCCGGGGCTTCGGGGGCCTGGGCCGCAGGCGCGTCCACGCGCTTGCAGGCAGACAGGCCGATCGCCGCGGTGGCGAGCAGGGTCAGGGACAGGGAAACGGGACGACGCATCAGGATTCACCGGCAATCAGATATACCCGCCCATTTTACCGGCAAAGATGACCGTGGCGCGGCTATGCTGCGGGGTTGACACTCTGCCTTCCGGAGGCCGCCATGACCGATCCCGTCCAGACCCCCGAGGTCCCCCTGCTTGACGCCGTCCAGGCCCGCCTGCTGGGCTGCCTGGTGGAAAAGGAGGCGACCACCCCGGACACCTACCCGCTGACGGTCAACGCTGCGCAGTCGGCGGCCAACCAGAAGACCGCCCGCGAGCCGGTGATGAACGTCGACGCCGGCAGCGTGCAGCACGCGCTGCGCCAACTGGAGACGCTGGGGCTGGCGCGCCAGCATTTCTCTTCGCGCGCCGACCGTTACGAGCACCGCCTGCAGGCTGCGCTGGACCTGACCCGGCAGCAGACGGTGCTGCTGGCGATGCTGCTGCTGCGCGGCCCGCAGACCCTGGGCGAGCTGGTCTCGCGCAGCGAGCGCCTGTACCGGTTCGCGGAGGTCGACGAAGCCCGCCACGCCATCGAGCGCCTGCAGCAGCGCGCCCTGTTGCTGGTGCTGCCGCGCGCCAGCGGCCAGCGCGAGGACCGCTACATGCACCTGCTGTGCGGTGAAGTGGATGGCGCGGCGCTGGCGGCGAAGTACGCCAGCAGTGGCGGTGGCGGCAGCGAAGCGGCCGAGCCCGGCCTGGCCGAGCGCGTGGCCCAGCTGGAAGCGGCGGTGGCCGAGCTGCAGGCGCAGCTGGCCGAACTGCACCGCACCCGGTAGTGGGGGGGGGGGGGGGGGGGGGGGGCGGGGGGGGGGGGGGGGGGGGGGGGGGGGGGGGCGGGGCCGGCGCCCCCCCCCCCCCCCCGGAAACCCGCGCGCGGATCCGGGCGGGGCGCAGGGAAACAACCGAAACAACGCCACCACCGCGGGGCCCCAC
>NZ_JBNNHG010000288.1:0-1391 GCF_050268705.1 Stenotrophomonas sp. NPDC077659
GCGCCTTGCGCAATGTCCCTGTCTTTCCAGCTGAAGCATCGTGCTAATCAGGAACTCGGTTCCCCGGCTGACGAGGACGTAGTCGCCAGTAGCTACGTCCCGGAAGAGTGTTCCCTGGTAACCGCTGGGTCTATCTGAATATGCGACCGCTTCAAAAGTGCTTCCTCCTGCCGGGACCTCCTTCGGTCGTCCGTCACTCTCGAATTGGGGGGGGGAATATCCCGCGGCGACCAAATCGGCGTTGACGTTCTTGCTCATGGTGCGTCCTTCCTTGGAGTTGTTGAGAGGTTAAATGAAAAATATTCATTGCACTGAGGTTCGGGCACCATCTTGCTGAAGCCCTTTCCGCTTATGACAATTGCTGGAGAAATGCCGTCGTCATAAGGGCCTGGCTGAATTTTTTTCTTTGTGTATCGCGTCTCTGCGCCATCTTCCAGGGTTGTTGAGATCGAGAAGTAGGTGAACGACTTGGTCGCCTCTGTCTCCAGAAATGCTCCCACCAATTGGACCTTCCACTTGCACACCCCCCTTCCGTAGTAGTCCTTGCTCAGGACGCCGTCCCGGTAGAAGCTACCCTTGAAGGCGGTTTTGTTGACCCGTTCCAGCGGAATCTTGATGGTGTACTCGTCTGTGCCATAGCGGACTCCCTCGAAGTTGTCGATGGGAGGTAAACAGGCCTCGTCGGCAATCTTGTAACTGACATAGCCGCTCGAGGCCTGGATGTCGTCCGGCCCGTCACGCACGGTGAGGACAAGGTCGTACGGCTCCTTGGGTGAAGGATTCTTCTCGTACGGGGGAGGCGCGCGCTCTTTGCTTCCACATGCCGCCAGCAGCGGCAACGTCAGGAGCAAGGCATAAAGTGCCCGCGAGACACCGAGTACATGGAACAGCTTCCCTTCACGTTCCTTCATTGTTCGGACCAGCATCCTCTAGTACTCAAAAGATACGGCCGCGGATGGGTGCTTTTCAAATCGGCAAGACCTCATGGTCGAATGCGTGACGCCCATCACTTATCAATAGCCAGATTCAGGCAGTGAAGTCACTTCACCAGGTTGGATGCGTCACCGGAGATAGCCGCTGGGTCTGTCTACATATGCGACGGCGACAAACGTTTCGCCCCCTGCATGGACTTGTTCCGGTCGTCCGTCACTCTCGAACTGAGGGGCGCAATATGCGGCACTGGCCAGATCGGCGTTGACGTTCCTGCTCATTGCATGTCCTTCCCTGGAGTTGTGGAAATAATTATCGAAAAGTAGTTGCTGCGCTGATCCTCGGGGACATCCCTGGTGAAGCCTTCCTCATCCGTGATATTTGCCGGGTGCTTTTTGCCGTCATCGCTTAACAGGCTGCTGAAATACCAGTCGCCACGCGAGGCGCCACAGTCAACATTT
>NZ_JBNNHG010000289.1:0-1341 GCF_050268705.1 Stenotrophomonas sp. NPDC077659
AACAAGCCCAAGGAGGACGAAGGCAAGGTCGACCGCGTGTACCTGGTCTACAACCGATTCGTGAACACCATGACGCAGAAGGCCAGCTTCGATCAGCTGCTGCCGCTGCAGCCAGCTGAGAAGCAGGTCGCTCACCACGACTGGGACTACCTGTACGAACCCGATGCCGCGACCGTGCTGGAGCACGTGATGACGCGTTACATCGAGTCGCTGGTGTACCAGGCACTGCTGGAAAACGTCGCCTCCGAGCATGCAGCGCGCATGGTTGCGATGAAGGCGGCGAGCGACAACGCCAACAAGCTGATCGGCACCCTGCAGCTCGTCTACAACAAGGCGCGCCAGGCAGCGATCACCCAGGAAATCTCCGAAATCGTCGGCGGCGCGGCAGCAGTCTGACCGCGTTCGTTCAAAGCACACATTAGAGGATGCAGCAATGAGTCAGGGCAAGATCGTTCAGATCATCGGCGCGGTCGTCGACGTCGAATTCCCGCGTGAGTCGGTGCCGAAGGTGTACGACGCACTGAAGGTCGAAAACACCGACATCACCCTTGAAGTCCAGCAGCAGCTGGGCGACGGCGTGGTGCGTGCCATCGCCCTCGGTTCCACCGACGGCCTGAAGCGCAACCTGGTGGCCATCAACACCGACCGCGGCATCTCCGTGCCGGTCGGCGCCGGCACCCTGGGCCGCATCATGGACGTGCTCGGCCGTCCGATCGACGAAGCCGGCCCGGTGGCCGCCAGCGACAGCTGGGAAATCCACCGTGCGGCCCCGTCGTACGAAGACCAGAGCCCGGCCACCGAACTGCTGGAAACCGGCATCAAGGTCATCGACCTGATGTGCCCGTTCGCCAAGGGCGGCAAGGTCGGCCTGTTCGGCGGCGCCGGCGTCGGCAAGACCGTCAACATGATGGAACTGATCAACAACATCGCCAAGGCGCACAGCGGTCTGTCCGTGTTCGCCGGCGTGGGTGAGCGTACCCGTGAGGGCAACGACTTCTACCACGAAATGAAGGACTCCAACGTCCTGGACAAGGTGGCGATGGTGTACGGCCAGATGAACGAGCCGCCGGGCAACCGTCTGCGCGTCGCCCTGACCGGCCTGACCATGGCCGAGTACTTCCGCGATGAGAAGGACGAAAACGGCAAGGGCAAGGACGTCCTGCTGTTCGTCGACAACATCTACCGCTACACCCTGGCCGGTACCGAAGTGTCGGCACTGCTGGGCCGTATGCCGTCGGCCGTGGGTTACCAGCCGACCCTGGCCGAGGAAATGGGCGTCCTGCAGGACCGCAGACATCGGCATCCGGCGGTAGAGTCGACCGTTGATCGACTACCGCGCGC
>NZ_JBNNHG010000290.1:0-1336 GCF_050268705.1 Stenotrophomonas sp. NPDC077659
TCGAGCGCACCGGCTACTTCGTCGCCGACCGCCGCGACCACACCGAAGCCACGCCACGGCCAGAACCTGCGGCTGCTGTGCGGCGTGCGGATGCTCAGTGCCGGCGTAGACCTTGAGCTTGCGGTACATCTGGCGACCCAGCGGGCCCTTCGGCAGCATGCCCTTCACGGCGATCTCGATCACGCGCTCCGGGTGGCGCTCCAGCGCCTGGGCCAGGGATTCGGTCTTCAGGTTGCCGATGTAACCGGTGAAACGGTGATACATCTTGTCCTGCAGCTTCTTGCCGGTGACGGCAATCTTTTCTGCATTGATGACGACCAGGTAGTCGCCGGTATCAACGTGGGGGGTGTAGACCGGCTTGTGCTTGCCGCGCAGACGGCGGGCCAGCTCGGTGGCGAGACGGCCCAGGGTCTTGCCCTCGGCGTCGACGAGGTACCAGTCGCGCTGGACGGTCTCGTTCTTGGCAGTGAAAGTGCTCATGAAGAACTCTAGGTTAGGTCGGGCTCATTGCGGCGAAAGGCTCACCGGAACTCTGCCACGCGTTGTGAAAAGTGAAGCGTAAGAGGCGGGATTGTACTCACCCCAGCAGCCGGGTGCAAGTCAGACCCTGTACCGGGTTGGCAGGGGGCCGGGGCCGGGCGAGAATCGGGGGTCTCCCGCCCCACCCCATGCCGCCATGACCGTGCTCCGCCAGACCACCCCGCTGGACCACCTGCTGACCGAGGCCCAGCGCGCCCTGGACACGGTGTTCGGCAACCCGCCGGCAACGCGCCCCTACCCGGCGGCGGACATCGACGAGCCCGGCATGGATACCGCGCAGCGCCGTCACGCCGCAGGCCTGATGCGGATCAACCACGTCGGCGAGGTCTGCGCGCAGGGCCTGTACTTCGGCCAGGCGGCCGTGGCCCGCGACCCGGCCACGCGCGAACACCTGCTGGAAGCGGCGCAGGAAGAAACCGACCACCTGGCGTGGTGCGCTACCCGGCTGGGCGAACTGGACAGCCGCCCCAGCCTGTTCAACCCGCTGTGGTATGCCGGCAGCTACACCATCGGCACCCTGGCCGGGTTGCGTGGCGATGGCTGGAACCTGGGCTTCGTGGTCGAGACCGAGCGCCAGGTGGAAGCGCATCTGGACGAGCACCTGGTCGATCTTCCGGCCGGCGACCTGCGCAGCCGCGCGGTCATCCGGGTGATGAAGGAAGACGAGGCCCGCCACGCCGACCATGCCGAGCAGGCCGGCGCCCGCCGCCTGCCGTTCCCGATCCCGGGCGCGATGGCGCTGGCAGGTGGAACAGCAGGCGCAGGACGGACGGGTGCAGGGGATGGGCAGGGAATA
>NZ_JBNNHG010000291.1:0-1320 GCF_050268705.1 Stenotrophomonas sp. NPDC077659
CCAGTTCAACACGATGGTCCGGCCCAGCGAGGAATGCCATGAATACCGGCGATGTCTCGAACAGCGCGATCAGCCGCTCGTTCTCACGCGCCAGCCGTTCCTGGGCCACCACCATGCCAGTCACTTCCTTGGTCACGCAGAAGGCGCCGGCGGCCTGCTCGCCGGCCCCGTACAGAGGCGAGAACGAAAACGTCCACCAGGTTTCCTCCGGCGCCCCATAGCGGTTCATCGCCACCGGCACGTTCTCGAAACGCGACCCCTGCCCCGCAAAGGCGCGTTCAATCGGCTCCCGCACGGCCGACCATGCGTCCGCCCATAACTCGCGCAGCGGCGCACCCATCGCGTGCTGCAGACGCGGCCCAAGGATGGGCGCGTAGGCATCATTGAAAAGAAATACCAGTTCTGGTCCCCATACCAGGTACATGCTTTCCGGGGAACCGAGCATCAGTTCCACAGCCTGGCGAAGCGCTTCAGGCCACTGCGCTACGGGCCCAAGCGGCGTGGCAGCCCAATCGTGCAGGCGGACGCGCTCGGCCGTAGGGCCGGTAGAGCGGGGAAAAGGGGGAGAATGGGGCTGCACTTCAATTCCTGATCGAAACGGGCGTCGCAGCAACCCAGGGGCGTCCCGCCCGCTGCAGAATGTGAGACTGTGGGCTGCAATCTACGGCAATTCACCGTGGCAGGTGGTCAGGACGTGTATCGGCGGCCAGCGCGCACCGGTGAGCACAGCCTTGGGGTGAAAAGCAGAGCATACGCCAGCGTATAAAGCGCGACGTGCGTTCCGTGTGACCGTTCCCCGGCGCAACACTGGCACGGCCACCCCTTGACGCTGCCCTTGCTGCATCTACACGTCACGTGCGCCCGCACCCTGCAACCCTGCCCGGGCAGGCATCGGCATCACACCGGCGTATGGTGGATCTCTCCCCTCTTGCCCAGACGGTCATAGCACATGGCCCCTTCAATGTCCGAAGAACGCATGTCCACGTTGGGCAGCCTGGACGTGCTGGACGACGTCGCTGGCGCCTCGCTCGACCGCCTCACCGAACTGGCGACCCGCCTGTTCCAGGCCCCGGTCTCCTTCGTGTCACTGGTGGAAACCAACCGGCAGCGCCTGATCTCCCGGCAGGGCCTGGACGTGGCCGAAACCGATATCGAGCAGTCCATCTGCGCCCACACCATCGGCAGCAACGGGGTGATGGTGGTGAACGATCTGGCACTGGATGAGCGCTTCATCAGCAACCCGCGGGTGGTAGACCCACCGCGCCTGCGGTTTTACGCCGGCTCGCCCCTGGTGGCCAAGAACGGCGTCGCCATCGGTGC
>NZ_JBNNHG010000292.1:0-1317 GCF_050268705.1 Stenotrophomonas sp. NPDC077659
TGAACGTCGCATGCAGCGCCGCTGTCGCACCATGGCCCTCCAGGTGCGTGCCGAACGCGGCCAGCAGGCTGCCGGCCGCAGCCGCGCCGAAACCCGCCGCCAGCATCATCACCATCGACAGCAGGCTGTTGCCGGAACTGGCGTGCTCGCGATCAAGGTCGCGCAGGGTCACGGTGTTCATCACGGTGAACTGCAGCGAATTGACCGCACCGAAGAAGGCCAGCTGCAGCAGGCGCCAGGCCAGGTGCTGGCCCGGCGTCATCAGGATGAAGCTGGCCATCGCCAGGCCCACCAGCACCGTGTTGACCATCAGCACGCGGCGGTAACCGTACTGCTCCACCAGCTTCACCGCCAGCTTCTTGGACACCATCCCCGCTGCGGCCACCGGCACCATCATCAGGCCTGCATGCATCGGCCCCAGGCCCAGGCCGACCTGCAGCAGCAGCGGGATCAGCATCGGCATGGCACTGCTGCCGATGCGCGAGAACAGGTTGCCGAGGATGCCGATGCGGTAGCTGGGCACGCGGAACAGCGCCAGCGAGAACAGCGGCGCGGTGGAGTTGGCCGCGTGCAGCCAGTAGCCGACCAGCGCGGCCAGGCCGCCCACGGTCATCAGCATCACCAGCGCATGCGGCGTGCCCAGCCCGGAAATGCCGTCCAGCGCCAGCGACAGCACCACCATCGCGAAGGCCAGCATGATGTAGCCGCGCAGGTCGAAGCGGGTGCGGTGGCTGGCGTAGTGGTCCGGCATGATCTTCATCGCGGCGATGAAACCGATCACGCCGATTGGCAGGTTGATCAGGAACACCCAGTGCCACGAGGCGATTTCCACCAGCCAACCGCCCAGGGTCGGGCCGATCAGCGGGCCGATCAGGGCGGGAATGGCGATGAAGCTCATCGCGCGCAGGAAATCCTCGCGTGGCACCGAGCGCATCACCGCCAAGCGGCCCACCGGCAGCAGCATCGCGCCACCAATACCCTGCAGCACGCGGGCGCCGACCAGCTGGTGCAGATGCTGGGCCAGCGCGCAGGCCAGCGAGCCGAGCGTGAACAGGATGATCGCCACCAGGAAGGTACGGCGGGTACCGTAGCGGTCGGCGATCCAGCCCGAGGCCGGGATGAAGGTGGCCACGGCCAGCGCGTAGCTGAACACCACCGACTGCATCTGCAGCGGGCTTTCACCCAGGCTCTTGGCCATCGCCGGCAGCGCCGTGTTGACGATGGTCGAATCGAGCATCTGCATGAAGATGGCCAGCGACACCAGCCACAGCAATGGGCGGAAGCGGGCGTACTCGGCGGGCGATGCGGGGGTGTCGG
>NZ_JBNNHG010000293.1:0-1314 GCF_050268705.1 Stenotrophomonas sp. NPDC077659
GTCGTAACAGCTCGGGCCAGACTTCGGACTTCAAGCAGGATTATGTTGGAAGCGGTGATAAAGATAAGGTAAATGGGCAGCGGAGGAATGGCGTATGATGATCATGATGCGAATTCTGGCGCTATCGAGCCTGTGTGTATCGGCTTGCGCGTTCGCCCAACAGCCAGGGAGTGCTGAGTACAACTCAGTCTACCTTCCGGCACATGGTGTGGGTGACACTGTGCGCCAGGGTGTTAGGTGGGGTGCTCTTGCAAGAGGTTCAAATTTGACACTTGGGTGGTCGGTTGGCTCTGCCACAGAGGAGCAAGCGGTAGCTCTTGCCACGCAAGATTGCACTGCGCGCGGCGGTCTTGACTGTGAAAGGCTACAGACCTTCTCCAATGTGTGCGCTGCCGTTGCTGTTGGACCCGAGAATCGCCGCTACGTCGGGGATACGAAGTCGCTCTCTCGAGTCCGCAAACAAGCGCTAAAGGATTGTGGTTCGCCCGAGTGCAAGATTCTTTTCGAGGGCTGTGCGCTTCCGTAGGTCCCTGAGTATTTGAGATCACTTCGGCAGAACATAGCTCTCTGCTGATAGTCTTGAGGTCCGT
The DNA here is from genome assembly GCF_050268705.1 of Stenotrophomonas sp. NPDC077659. NCBI lineage: Bacteria > Pseudomonadati > Pseudomonadota > Gammaproteobacteria > Lysobacterales > Lysobacteraceae > Stenotrophomonas > Stenotrophomonas sp. NPDC077659. The sequence continues at coordinate 591 of NZ_JBNNHG010000293.1, forward strand.
ACCGTGGTCCTAACAGCAAGGGCCAGTCTCGGACTTCACGCAGAATTATGTGGATTGGCCGCGGCCAAGCCATAAGAAAATAGTGCATGCTCACTCTAATCCGACGCTTGGTGGTGCTGAGCGTTATGATCCTCCCGTAGCGGTTGGTTAGCAGCCTGGGGCAGTTGAATACAATAGTGTTTATGTGCCCGGGCACGGCGTGGGGGATTCCCAGCGTCAATCTTTGAATCGTTGGGGCGCTCGGGCAAAGGGTGATGGGGCATGCTTGGACGGACTTTCGAGGGAAAAAGCGAGCGTGAAGCCCGTAAGCTGGCGGTTGAGGACTGCAGCATTCGTGGCTTCCGCAACTACAAGGTATCCAGAACCTTTGTAAATGAGTGTGCTGCGGTTGCTCGTGGTCCTGTTCGTAATCGCTACGCGATATCTGCCGAAGGTGTGCGATCTGTAAGTCGTTTGGCACTTAAAACTTGTGGCTCGAAATGCGAGATTGTCTTCGCAGGCTGCGCCCTTCGCTAGGGGCGGGCCGCTAAGGGTGTTTTGACATTGAGTGGCAGGGCGCCGTCTCGCCTAGCCAGCGGCGCAGTCGCTGCTTCCAGCTGCTACCTCAAGTCGACTGCCCTCTGAAGAGACGGTGTTGGACTGCTGTCGGTGCTGATGGTCATGGCACCTCCGATGGCGGCCATGTTCTTCAACGGCACGCTGGGCCAGTTCGTGGCGAACTCGA
>NZ_JBNNHG010000294.1:0-1311 GCF_050268705.1 Stenotrophomonas sp. NPDC077659
AGTCCGGTACCCCGCGCACCGCTGCGCCGGACAGTCAAGGCCCACCTGATCGACCTGCGTAAGGAACAGTTCTCTGTCCGTATGCAGCAGGTCACCGGCCAGCTGCCGAAGACCCACGACATCCGCCGGGTCCGTCGCGAGATTGCTCGCGTCAAGACCCTGCTCGGCAGCACGAAGTAAGGATGGCCGCTATGAGCGACAATACTGAAAACAAGACGCTGCGCACGGTCGAAGGCCGTGTCGTCAGCAACAAGATGGACACCAAGACCACCGGCCGCATCCTGGAAGTGCCGGTGGGTCCGGAACTGCTGGGCCGCGTTGTCAACGCGCTGGGTGAGCCGATCGACGGCAAGGGCCCGCTGGGCACCGACCTGACCGCTCCGGTGGAGCGCGTTGCGCCGGGCGTGATCTGGCGCAAGTCGGTCGACCAGCCGGTGCAGACCGGTTACAAGTCGGTCGACGCCATGATTCCGATCGGCCGTGGCCAGCGCGAGCTGATCATTGGTGACCGCCAGACCGGCAAGACCGCGATGGCCATCGATGCGGTGATCAACCAGAAGGGCACCGGCATCAAGTGCGTGTACGTTGCGATCGGCCAGAAGGCTTCGACCATCGCCAACATCGTGCGCAAGCTGGAAGAGAACGGCGCGCTGGCCCACACCATCGTGGTGGCCGCGACCGCGTCCGAATCGGCTGCAATGCAGTACATCAGCGCCTACTCGGGCTGCACCATGGGTGAGTACTTCATGGACCGCGGCGAAGACGCGCTGATCGTGTACGACGATCTGTCCAAGCAGGCCGTCGCCTACCGCCAGATCTCGCTGCTGCTGAAGCGTCCGCCGGGCCGCGAAGCCTACCCGGGTGACGTGTTCTACCTGCACTCCCGTCTGCTGGAACGCGCTGCCCGCGTGTCCGAGGAATACGTCGAGAAGTTCACCGAAGGCAAGGTCACCGGCAAGACCGGTTCGCTGACCGCGCTGCCGATCATCGAAACCCAGGCCGGCGACGTGTCCGCCTTCGTTCCGACCAACGTGATCTCGATCACCGACGGCCAGATCTTCCTGGAAACCGACCTGTTCAACGCCGGCATCCGCCCGGCCGTGAACGCCGGTATCTCGGTGTCGCGCGTCGGTGGCTCGGCCCAGACCAAGATCATCAAGAAGCTGTCGGGCGGCATCCGCATCTCGCTGGCCCAGTACCGTGAGCTGGCTGCGTTCGCGCAGTTCGCCTCGGACCTGGACGAAGCGACCCGCAAGCTGCGCACCGGTATTGACCGTGGCAAAACTGGGGTCGCCCTTGTTCGGCAGGAAC
>NZ_JBNNHG010000295.1:0-1307 GCF_050268705.1 Stenotrophomonas sp. NPDC077659
GACGTGGGTCGGGCCGATCTTCTTGACGCGGTCGATCAGCGTGTCGAGATTGCGTACCAGCTACTACCAGACCGATGCCAGCGGCCAGCACGGCCATGTCATCAGCTTCAAGTTCGATTCGGCCCTGGTGCCGGACCTGCCCAAGCCGCGCCCGTACCGCGAAATCTTCGTCTACGGCCCGCGCGTGGAAGGTACCCACCTGCGCTTCGGTGCCGTGGCCCGTGGTGGCCTGCGCTGGTCGGACCGTCGCGAAGACTTCCGCACCGAAGTGCTGGGCCTGGTCAAGGCGCAGATGGTCAAGAACACCGTCATCGTGCCGGTTGGCGCGAAGGGCGGCTTCTTCGCCAAGACCCCGCCGGTGAATGGCGACCGCGATGCGGTATTCGCCAACGGCGTGGCCTGCTACAAGCTGTTCATCCAGGGCCTGCTTGACATCACCGACAACATCGTCAACAACAAGATCGTGCCGCCGCTGGATGTCGTGCGCCACGACATGGACGATCCGTACCTGGTGGTGGCCGCCGACAAGGGCACCGCGACCTTCTCCGACATCGCCAACGGCCTGGCCATCGCGCACGGCTTCTGGATGGGCGATGCGTTCGCCTCCGGTGGTTCGGTGGGGTACGACCACAAGGGCATGGGCATCACCGCCCGCGGTGCGTGGGAATCGGTCAAGCGCCACTTCCGTGCGCTGGGCCGTGACAGCCAGACCCAGGACTTCACTGCGGTCGGCGTCGGCGACATGTCCGGCGACGTGTTCGGCAACGGCATGCTGCTGTCGCGCCACATCCGCCTGCTGGCCGCGTTCGACCACCGCCATATCTTCCTGGACCCGAACCCGGATGCGGCCACCACGTTCGTCGAACGTGAGCGCCTGTTCACCGTGCCGCGTTCGAGCTGGGCCGACTACGATGCCAAGCTGATCAGCAAGGGCGGCGGCGTGTACCCGCGCAGCCTGAAGTCGATCGAGATCAGCCCGCAGGTGCGTGAGGCGCTGGGCCTGGACGAGAACGTCAAGGCGCTGTCGCCGAACGATCTGATGAGCGCGATCCTGAAGGCCCCGGTCGACCTGCTGTGGAACGGCGGCATCGGTACCTACGTCAAGGCCGCCAGCGAGCAGCACAGCGATGTCGGCGACCGCGCCAACAACGCACTGCGCGTGAACGGTGGCGAGCTGCGCTGCAAGGTGGTGGGCGAGGGCGGCAACCTGGGCATGACCCAGTTGGGCCGCATCGAAGCCGCCCAGGCCGGCGTCGCCATTGAGGTCGGCAAGCACGGTCTGGCGCTGCTGCTCGAACGGCTTCTTC
>NZ_JBNNHG010000296.1:0-1304 GCF_050268705.1 Stenotrophomonas sp. NPDC077659
TGGTCGTTCAGTGCTTCACGTGCCTGCTGCCGCGCGGTATCGAGCGTCGCGTCGGGTATCTGCCGGTTGACCAGCGTGGCCAGGGCATCTGCGGACAGGTACTGCGCATGGTGGGCGGCACCGGTGTCGAACGGTGGCAGGTCTGCGGAGCAGGTCGGAGAGAACGAGAACGAATGGAGTACCCGGTAGAGCATGGTGCTGGATCCTGCGGTCTTGCAGGGCGCGCGGCGTGGGCCTTGTTGGCGCACGTACGGAACGGCCTGGGGAGGTGGGTATGACCGTAAGCAGGGGGGCGTGGATGTGCCTGAAGATCGGTTCAGCCGGTCCAGGGAGATGGGATGGGCTGCGCACTTCGCCCGGTGCCGGTGGGCGCGCGGCGTCGTTTCCAAGGCGTTCGAGCGGTCTGATCGCGACACAAAGCGGCGCTTGCATCGCGTCATGGCGGCATGCACTTGCAAGATGCAGGCCTGATGCGACTCATGGTGAATTCGTTCATTTTCACCCGCACATCGCTTGGGTAGCAGCGGGAAACGGCGCACGTGTAGCGGTATGTATGCCAAAGTATGTATAATTTGTGCATACCGAAGAGGGTCTGCCGATGGAAGCCACTGTTGCAGAACGCGGGCAGATCACCCTGCCCAAGGCGGTACGTGATGCCCTCGGCCTGACCAAGGGCACGCTGCTGAAGGTCGAGCTGGATGGCAGCCGCATCATCCTTCGCAAGAGCGTTGACGATGCCATTTCACGGGCACGCGGCAAGTTCGCGCTCGATGGCTTTGATTCGGCCGAGGCGGCCGTGCGCGCCGTGCGCGACGAGGACTAAGCCGTGATGATCGCCGTCGATTCCCCGGTGCTGGTCGAGCTGCTCAGCAATGGCCCGCAGGCCGATGCCGTTGAAGCCATCCTCAGGCAGAGCCTGGTGGGTGGCCGCGTGGTGGTCTGTGGCGCGACCCTGGCTGAAGTCTGCGCCTCGCTGCGCGGCGGTGCCGAAGTGCTGGAAGCGCTGGAAGAAATGGGCGTGCACTTCAATGCACTGGAAGCCAAATCGGCCCTGCGCGCCGGTGAAATGCACCGCCGCCACCGCCAGCGCAGCGGCAGCCGCCGCAGCCTGGACGATTTCATGGTCGGCGCCCACGCACTGCTGCAGTGCGATGGCCTGATCACCTGGAACGACACGTTTTACCGCGACTACTTCAAGGGCCTGAAGCTGATCGTGCCGCACGCCTGAGCCCATCTTGTTTTTTCAACCCGACCTTCCATGGCCGCCGAGACAGTGCCCGAATAGATCACGTCGTCGCCGAGAT
>NZ_JBNNHG010000297.1:0-1223 GCF_050268705.1 Stenotrophomonas sp. NPDC077659
TTCATGTAACCCTCAGGGTTGGATCAGGTGTCCAACTCTTGGGGGTCACTTCACCATGGGGGCTCGATGGCGCCATCCATGGCGCCAACGGTCCTGCAAGCCCACACCGCCCCACCCCCGACAGTTTCCCGGTGACGGTGGGTCCATCCACGCCATGCGTGGATGAAATCTGTCAGATATCGACAAACAAAGAGGGGTCGGAGCCCGTTGTGTAACAACGGGCTCCGACCCCAAGCTTTGCCAGCAGATCGCGGAAAACTGTCGAAGGCGGGGTGGGTCCGGTTGAGGGGGTGTGAGCCGCATGGATGCGGCGACCAAGCCCCCATGGATGGGTTTACGGCGTCCCCCTCAACCGGACCCACCCCGCCAACCCTCAGGAATCCAGCTTTTTGCTCTGGCTCTGGCTTGAAGGCTTCGGCAGGTGCAGGGCTGCAAGCCCTGCCGAAGCCCCCCTCAACCCTTACTGGAGCAGGGAACGCAGCATCCAGGCGTACTTCTCGTGGGTCTGCAGCCGCTGGGTCATCAGATCCTCGGTCGGGGCGTCGTCAGCATCGTCGGCCACGTCCAGCACTTCACGCGCCGTACGGCACACCGCTTCGTTGGCGACCACCAACTGGCGTACCATTTCACGCCAGTCCGCACTGTCGGTCAGGCCCGGCTCCTCGGCGATCGAGGTCAGCGCAGCGAATTCCCGGTAGGAGCCCGGGGCATTGAAACCCAGCGCACGGATACGCTCGGCCACATCGTCCAGCGCTGCCCACTGCTCGGTGTACTGCGTCTCGAACATGGTGTGCAGCGAGTTGAACATCGACCCGGTCACGTTCCAGTGGAAGTTGTGGGTCTTCAGGTAGAGCGTGAACGCGTCAGCCTGGAACCGCGACAGACCGTCAGCGATCTTCTTGCGGTTGCCCTGGCTGATCCCGATATCGATGTTGGGGGCCGACGGTGCCGCCGCTGCCAGCTTCTGCTTGCCGGTCTTGGGCTGGGTCGTGCTCTTGGTCTTCGCCATGGGGTTCCTCCTTGTGGAATCGTTGGCCTTCACAGTAGATCAGTCTCGATGACTGGTCGCTTTCAAAGTTTTGAACGAACCGATTGATGAACGCTATCGATAAAAATCCGCCGCCCCGCCTGCGCCAACAGCGTGCCGCCATCGACGGCGCCATGAGCCCGAAATCGCCCTTGCCGGTTTCGAAATCGGGATCGTTGATCAGGACGACGGCGAT
>NZ_JBNNHG010000298.1:0-1186 GCF_050268705.1 Stenotrophomonas sp. NPDC077659
CGCCGCACGCGTTTCGGCATCGCCCAGGTCCACCAGCGGCGTGGGGTCGGGCCGGCAACCATGAAAAAGCCGGCCAGCGGCCGGCTCTACCAGAAAGCAGAAGGGCCGCTTGCGCGGCCCTTCTCTAGGGTCAGTCGACTAACAGTCGACTCTACCCGCCGGCTCTACCGGTCCGGCTCTACCTGTCGGCTTTACTTCAGCTTTGCGTCGGCGCGCAGGGCGGCGGCGCGGTCGGTCTTCTCCCAGGAGAAGGCCGTTGCGTTGACGGTCTCGCCTTCGCCGTTGAGGTAGCTGAATTCCTTCGGCTTGCGGCCGAAGTGACCGTAGGCGGCGGTCTGCTGGTACATCGGGTGCACCAGGTCCAGCATCTTGATGATGCCGTACGGGCGCAGGTCGAAGTGCTTGCGGATCAGCTTCTCGATCTTGTCGTCGCTGATCTTGCCGGTGCCGAAGGTGGTGACCGAGATCGAGGTCGGCTCCGCCACGCCGATGGCGTAGGAGACCTGCACTTCGCAACGGTCGGCCAGGCCGGCGGCCACCACGTTCTTGGCGACGTAGCGGGCAGCATAGGCAGCCGAACGGTCGACCTTGGACGGATCCTTGCCGGAGAAAGCGCCACCACCGTGACGGGCCCAGCCGCCGTAGGTGTCGACGATGATCTTGCGGCCGGTCAGGCCGCAGTCGCCCACCGGGCCACCGATCTCGAACTTGCCGGTCGGGTTGATGTGGAACTTGGTGCCCTTGTGCAGCCACTTGGCCGGCAGCACCGGCTTGATGATCTCTTCGCGGACGGCCTCGATGAGGTCCTTCTGCTTGATGCCCGGGGCGTGCTGGGTGGACAGGACCACCGCGTCGATGGCCGAGACCACGCCGTTTTCATAGCGCAGGGTGACCTGGCTCTTGGCGTCCGGGCGCAGCCAGGACAGCGGCGAGTTGCGCTTCTTGCGGATCTTGGCCTGCTGTTCGACCAGGCGGTGCGACAGATGGATCGCGGCCGGCATGAAGCTGTCGGTCTCGTTGGTAGCGTAGCCGAACATCAGGCCTTGGTCGCCAGCGCCCATTTCTTCGGGCTTCTTGCGGTCCACGCCCTGGGCGATGTGCGGCGACTGCTTGCCGATCAGGTTCAGCACGCCGCCTCCGGCGCGCCCAGGCCGCGCAGGTAAACGCACAGGCGTGGCATGAAGTG
>NZ_JBNNHG010000299.1:0-1146 GCF_050268705.1 Stenotrophomonas sp. NPDC077659
GGCGGCTGCGCGAGCAGGGCCAGCGCCCGTTCACCCAATGCGTGCGCATCGCCCAACGCCCAAGCGCAGGCCGGGCAGGTCGCCATCGGCGGGCAGCAGGATCGCCTGCTGGCGGATGCCACCGAAGTGCTTGACCTGGAACAGCACATCCAGGCCGTGGCCGCTGGCGCCCCCGCCGCTGGCCGCCGGGGCATCGGGCTTGCCGCCCGGGTTGCGCCGGGCCGGCTGGAAGCCGGGGGTGCTGCGCACCAGTTCAGGGGTCGCTGCGGCGAAATCGCCGGCGATCAGGCTGGGCATGCCCTCGGAGGTTGCGCCGATCCAGGTCATCAGGTCACTGGTCTGGTGCTGGCGGGCCGTGGCCTCGTCGGGCTCCGGGCGCAGGCGCGCCACGTAGACATTGAGCTCGGCATCGCCCAAGCGCAGCCGCATCATGCCGGCCGCGCTGAAGGTGCCGGGCGGGTGCAGCAGGGTCACGCCATCCTCGTTCACCGGCAGACGGGTCAGCATGGCGCTGCCGTGCCGCAGGGACTGGCTGGGCGGGTCGGCGGTGACGAAATCGCAGCTGTAGCGCAGCCGGCTGGCCAGCCAGCAGGCTGGGTTGCGGCCCTGCTGCTGCAGCACCTGCTGCACGGAGATCACGTCCGGCTGCAGTTCGGTCAGCAGCTGCAGCACCTGTTCGCGGCGCTGTTTCCACTGCGCGTCATCGCGGCTGGGCAGTTCCAGTGCGGCCACGGTCAGCTGGTGGTCCCCACTGTCCGGCTGGCCTGCCAGCGACGCTGCCTGGGGGCGCGCCCACCCGGGTGCGGCCAGCAGCACGAGGCAACCAAGCAGCAAGGGGGCGGGGGAGAAGCAACGCATAACGATAAGTTTACGCTTTTGCCGTGCAGGTGCCGTGACTTCCGGCAGGGTTGCAGCGGCCTGCCATGGATCGACGGCGCTGTCATGCAGCCCTGCAGCGTGCTTAGCAGGCACTGCTTACGTAAACTGACCGCTTTCGCTTTGCAGGAATGCCTTACAGGATGAGCCACGACGCAGTCGCCCCCATCGCCGGCCAGGGAAAGATGCCGCGCCAGATTCCTTACATCATCGGCAACTCGATCTCGTAGACCTTGTCACCGACGTGCAGGGTGAACAGGCCCGAGCCGG
>NZ_JBNNHG010000300.1:0-1144 GCF_050268705.1 Stenotrophomonas sp. NPDC077659
CCGCGACCCGCCCTTCCACTACAACCCGAAGCTGTTCTGGGACGCGCGCAAGGGCAGGTCGACGTCGAGCGCGGTCTCATTGCAGTTCGCGGCGCCGTTCCGGGCGCGGCGGGTGGCGACGTGATCGTCCGTCGGCGAGCAAGGCATAAGGAGAGATGACGATGGAACTCGTTATCACGGGTAGCAACAACAAGGTCTCGGTCTCCGACACCGTGTTCGGTCGCGATTTCAGCGAAGATCTGGTCCACCAGGTCGTCGTTGCTTACCGCAACGCCGGTCGCGCCGGCACCAAGGCACAGAAGACTCGCTCCGAAGTGGCTGGTACCACCAAGAAGTCGAAGAAGCAGAAGGGCGGCGGCGCGCGTCATGGCGCACTGACGGCTCCGATCTTCGTCGGCGGCGGTGTCACCTTCGCGGCCAAGCCGCGCAGCTTCGAGCAGAAGGTCAATCGTAAGCAGTACCGTGCCGCCATGTGCGCGATCCTGTCCGAGCTGAACCGTCAGGGCCGTCTGACCATCGTGGAGTCCTTCGACGTCGAAGCGACCAGCACGAAGGGTCTGATCGCCAAGCTGGCCGGCCTGGAAGTGGGCAAGCGCCCGCTGATCGTCACCGAGGAAGCCTCCGAACACCTGTACCTGTCGGCTCGCAATGTTCCCTACGTGGAAGTGCGTGACGTGCAGGGCCTGGATCCGGTGTCCCTGGTTGGTGCCGACACGGTCGTCATCACCGCTGACGCGGTCAAGAAGGTCGAGGAGTGGCTGGCATGAACAGCAACGAAAAAATCTTCAGCGTGCTGCGTGCCCCGCGTGTCTCCGAAAAGACCGCGCGCCTGCAGGAACTCTCCAATCAGTATGTCTTCGAAATCTCGAACGAAGCCACCAAGGCCGATGTAAAGGCCGCGGTTGAGCAGCTGTTCGACGTCAAGGTCGAAGCCGTCAACGTGGTCAACGTCAAGGGCAAGAACAAGTCCTTCCGTAACCGTGCTGGCCGCCGCGGCGATTGGCGCAAGGCGTACGTTCGCTTGGCCGACGGCCAGTCGATCGATGTAACGGCCAAGGCCTGAGGTACATCCCATGCCATTGATGAAATTCAAGCCCACTTCCCCCGTACATCTGGTCGGCCCTGCGCGGCAGCGCCACCGGCA
>NZ_JBNNHG010000301.1:0-1143 GCF_050268705.1 Stenotrophomonas sp. NPDC077659
AAAATGTTGACTGTGGCGCCTCGCGTGGCGACTGGTATTTCAGCAGCCTGCTAAGGAACCGCACAGCCTTCAAAGATTATTTGACAGTCACCCTCACAGATCTTCAGCGCGCGCTTATGCCCCCACTTCAAGCCTCTATCCGTAATGACGGCCTTACGATCATCGGGTCCTGCGGCTATAGCGACGCATGCGTTGTAGAAGGCGTCGATTGGAACACAGTTCTTTGAGCCCCGGGCCGAACAGTCTTCAACAGCCAATGCTTCAGCTTCCTCCTTTGTCCGGCCGTCCAGAGAATATCCAAGCTGTCGGTCATCCCCTCTCGCCCACGCACCCCATTTCACTGCCTTCGGCCGGGTATCCCCTACCCCGTGGCCAGGCAGATAGACCGAATTGTATTGCGGCGTTCCAGGCTGCTGTGCAGACGCGGTCATAGAAAGCAGACCGCCAAGCATGAGGATGATGCCAACTAGTCTGCTCATGTGTTCAGGCTCCTATTCTTATCACCGCTGCCATCATAATCCTGCTTGAAGTCCGAAGTCTGGCTCGAGCTGTTACCACCTACATTACCGAAGCTCGAGTTCGCCATGAACTGGCCTAGCATGCCGTTGAAGAACATGGTCGGCATCGGTCTAGGGAAGGGCACAGCCTTCGAAAATGATCTTGCAGTCAGGGCGGCAATTCTTAAGAGCCTGACTACGAGCTCGTTTTAGCCCTCGATCAGTAGTTATAGCCGTACGGTCGGTGGGCCCCTCCGCGATAGCCGCGCAGGCGTTGTAGAAAGTCTTTAGAGGGACACAGTTGACGGACCCTCGGGACTCGCAGTCAGCAACAGCCAGGGCTCGTGCCTCCTCCTCAGTCCTGCCGGAGACGGTAAATCCCAGCCGCCTATCGTCCCCTCTGGCCCACCCGCCCCACCGCAACGCCTGCGGCTTCGTATCACCCACGCCATGTGCTGGCAAATACACGGAGTTGTATTCTGGTGTTCCGGGCTGCTGTGCAGCAGCGAAGACAGGGAACAGCAAGCTACACACGGTGAGAATGCGAGCAAATCTGGTCATGACTTATCCTGATCCTCTTTTCTTCCAACGTAATCCTGCTTGAAGTCCGAAGTCTGGCCCGAGCTGTTACGACCCACATTACCGA
>NZ_JBNNHG010000302.1:0-1119 GCF_050268705.1 Stenotrophomonas sp. NPDC077659
ACATCGCCGGTATTCATGGCATTCCTCGCTGGGCCGGACCATCGTGTTGAACTGGATCGTCTGCGCGACGAAGCCATCGTCCGTGCCCGCGAAGAAGAGATTGCCGCCAAGGAACGCGCAGAGGCCGAGAAGAAGGCCGCCGAGGAAGCTGCCGCTGCCGCCAAGGCCGCTGAAGCTGCCGAAGCACAGGCTGCCAGCAAGCCCCGGCGCGCGCCGATCGACGAAACCGCGCCGCGCCCGCCGCGTGCCCCGGCCGCTGCCCCGGCTGCGCCGCGCAGCGCACCGCCGCCGCCGCGCAACGACGACCGCAACAACCGAAGCGCGCCGCGCAACGAGCGTGGCCCGGGCGACCGCTTTGCCGGCCAGATGCATCTGTCGGCTGCCGACCGTGCGCGTCGTGGCAACAGCAACAACAGCAACACCCGGGGTCGTCCGGGGGGGCGCAACCAGAGCGGTGGCCGTCGCGACATGTCGCGTGGTGGCAACAATGCCGGTCCGCACGCGTTCGAACGTCCGACCGCACCGGTCGTGCGTGAAGTGGCGATCGGCGAGACCATCACCGTGGCCGACCTGGCGCAGAAGCTCGCGCTGAAGGGCGGCGAGGTGGTCAAGGCGCTGTTCAAGATGGGCGTGATGGCCACCATCACCCAGTCCATCGACCACGACACCGCAGCGCTGGTGACCGAAGAGCTCGGCCACAAGGCCATCCGTGCCAACGACAACGACGCCGAAGACGCACTGCTGGCCTCGACCGGTGAAAACCAGGGCGAAGCCGTGCAGCGTCCGCCGGTGGTCACCATCATGGGCCACGTCGACCACGGCAAGACCTCGCTGCTGGATTACATCCGCCGCACCAAGGTTGCCCACGGCGAAGCCGGTGGCATCACCCAGCACATCGGTGCGTACCACGTCGATACGCCCAAGGGCGTCATCAGCTTCCTGGATACCCCGGGCCACGCCGCGTTCACCTCGATGCGTGCCCGCGGTGCCAAGCTGACCGATATCGTGGTGCTGGTGGTTGCCGCCGATGACGGCGTCATGCCGCAGACCAAGGAAGCGATCCAGCCCGTGCCAGTGCCGGTTCCGGGCGCCCCAGCAGCGCCACCGCGCCGGCAGGCA
>NZ_JBNNHG010000303.1:0-1114 GCF_050268705.1 Stenotrophomonas sp. NPDC077659
TGGCGGTTGGCGGTGAACGGCATCCAGTACGCGTCCAGCGACTCGGGACGCTGGGCGGTTTCGAGGTCGGCCTCTGGTTCGGAATCGGCTTGGTCAACAGCCACGGTCGTCGTCGCGACGGCGTTGTCTTCGCGTTCGTTCACTGGCACCGCGCGCTCGCCCGGCGCGGAATCGGGGTGCCCATCATCGTGGGGCGAAGGTGCTTGCTCATCGGTGGCCGGCGCAGGGGCTGCGTCGGCGGAATTCGGGGTGTTGCCTTCGCCGCCCTGCAGGCCGGCGTCATCGTTGGCGGCCGTGTCGGGGTCGGCGCTGATATCCGGGCCGGCGGCACCGGCAACGGCGGGACCATCACGGTCCAGCGCCAGCTGCGGTTCCAGCTCGCCCAGGTCTTTCAGTTCCGACAGCGGCGGCAGTTCATCCAGGCGCTTCAGCCCGAAGTAGTCCAGGAAGCCCTTGGTGGTACCGAACAGCGCCGGCTTGCCGGGCACGTCGCGGTGGCCCACCACGCGGATCCATTCGCGCTCTTCCAGCGCCTGGATGATGTTGCTGCTGACTGCTACGCCGCGCACCTGCTCGATCTCGCCGCGGGTGATCGGCTGCCGGTAGGCGATCAGCGCCAGGGTTTCCAGGGTGGCGCGGGTGTAGCGGGTCTTGCGTTCGGTCCACAGCCGGCTGATCCAGCCGTGCACTTCGCTGGTCACCTGGTAGCGGAAGCCGGAGGCGACCTCGACCAGTTCCACGCCGCGGCCCTCGCAGCCCTCGCGCAGGCGCTCCAGCGCACGTTCGATGCTGCCCGGCGGCGCCGGTTCCTCTTCCGGGAACAGGTCTTTGAGCTGGGCCAGGGTGAGCGGCTGGCTGGAGGCCAGCAGGGCACCTTCGACAATGCGGTTGATCAGCGTCTGGTCCATCGGCAGTTCAGCGCTCACTCGTTCTCGTTGGCGGCGTCGTTGTCGTCGAACTCGCTGCTGAACTGCAGCGGGGCGTTGGTGTTGCCGGCGGCCAGGGACTTGACGTAGATCGGCGCCAGCGGTTCTTCCTGGACGATGTCCAGCAGCTGTTCCTTGGCCGCTGGTGATGGACGCCGCGCTGCCGCTGCTGCAGGCCGACTGGCCGG
>NZ_JBNNHG010000304.1:0-1104 GCF_050268705.1 Stenotrophomonas sp. NPDC077659
CACCGCCTGGTCCCGTCGCCAGACCCATGCCGTCCAGATCGGCGGGGTTACCGTAATAGCCCAGCGACACGTCCTGCAGCTCGCATTCGCCGCCCTGATCGCAGATCGGGCAGTCCAGCGGGTGGTTGATGAGCAGGAATTCCATCACCGAGCGCTGGAACTTCAGTGCCTTCTCGCTGCGGGTGGCGACCTTCATGCCATCCATCACCGGGGTGGCACAGGCCGGCGCCGGCTTCGGCGACTTCTCCACGTCCACAAGGCACATGCGGCAGTTGGCGGCGATCGGCAGCTTCTCGTGGTAGCAGAAGCGCGGAATCGAAATACCGGCCTTGTCGGCCGCCTGGATGATCATCGAGCCCTTGGGCACGACCAGCGACTTGCCATCGATCTCGATGGTGACGTGATCGGGTGGGACGCTCGGATTCCCACCCGGATTATTGGGTTGCGCGCTCATGCGGCGGCTGCCTCCACCTTCTTGCCGTCAACCATCGAATGACCGTTGACGATGTAGTACTCGAACTCGTCCCAGAACTGGCGCAGGAAGCCCTGGATGGGCCATGCAGCCGCTTCGCCGAACGCACAGATGGTGTGGCCTTCGATCTGGCCGGCCACCGCCTTCAGCTGGTGCAGGTCTTCCATCGTGGCCTTGCCGGCGACAATGCGCTCCAGCACCCGGTGCATCCAGCCGGTACCTTCACGGCACGGGGTGCACTGGCCGCACGATTCCTTGTGGAAGAACTGGCTGATGCGGCAGGCGAACTTGACGCAGCAGACGCTGTCGTCGAGCACCACGATCGCACCCGAACCCAGGCCGGAGCCCAGCGCACGGATGGTGTCGTAGTCCATCGGCAGATCCTTCAGCTCGGCCGCAGTCAGCACCGGCATCGACACACCGCCCGGGATCGCGCCCTTGAGGGTGCGGCCCGGACGCAGGCCACCGGCCATTTCCAGCAGATCGTGGAATTTGGTGCCCAGCGGCACTTCGAAGTTGCCACCGTTCTGCACGCAGCCGGACACCGAGAAGCACTTCGGGCCGCCGTTGGCGGTCAGGCGCACGCAGGCGGCCTTCCTTGCGTTCGACGGTGACACCGGTGTAGTTGGCGA
>NZ_JBNNHG010000305.1:0-1071 GCF_050268705.1 Stenotrophomonas sp. NPDC077659
CGCTGGCCGTACGCGCCCGGATCGTGCAAGCTCCACGGTCTGTGTTCCACGGAAGGGGATTGGCCGTATTCGCCGAAGCTGACAGCGTTGGCGCTCCAGCTCAGGCCGTCGTTACGGCCCTTGTGCACCTTGCGGTACTTGGTTCGCTTGGGTTGCAACATTGTCGTTACCTCGCTTCACGGGCCGGGCGCTGACGGTCACCGCGGTCGCCGCGATCGTGACGATCGTTGCGCGACGGGGTGTCGTCCTGCTTTTCCTGGCCAACCTGGGAGAAATCGAAGACCTCGCCCTTGTAGATCCAGACCTTGATGCCGATGATGCCGTAGGTCGTCTTGGCTTCAGCGAAGCCATAGTCGATGTCGGCACGCAGGGTGTGCAGCGGCACGCGGCCTTCGCGGTACCACTCCGAACGGGCGATTTCTGCACCGTTGAGGCGGCCACCGACGTTGACCTTGATGCCCAGGGCACCCAGGCGCATCGCGTTGCCGACCGAGCGCTTCATGGCGCGGCGGAACATGATGCGACGCTCCAGCTGCTGGGCGATCGACTCGGCAACGAGCTGAGCGTCCAGTTCCGGCTTGCGCACTTCGGTGACGTTGATGTGCGCCGGGACGCCCATCATCTCGCTCACTTCCTTGCGCAGCTTCTCGATGTCCTCACCGCGCTTGCCGATCACCACGCCCGGACGGGCGGTGTGGATCGTCACGCGAGCGGTCTTGGCCGGACGCTCGATCAGGATCTTGCTGATGCCGGCCTGAGCCAGCTTCTTGCGCAGCATTTCGCGCACTTTCAGGTCGGCTGCCAGGTAACCAGCGAACTCGGCCTTGTTGGCGTACCACTTGGAGTTCCAGTCCTTGGAAATGCCGAGGCGGATACCAATCGGATGAACTTTATGACCCATGGTCTTTTCCTTATCCGCTTACTTGGCGGCGCCCACAACCACAGTGATGTGGCTGGTGCGCTTGAGGATGCGGGTACCGCGGCCTTTCGCCCGCGCCATGAAACGCTTCAGGGTCGGCTGCAGAGGATCAGGCCGCTGAGGATCGGACTGCTGGGCCGTCCCCGCAGCGA
>NZ_JBNNHG010000306.1:0-1058 GCF_050268705.1 Stenotrophomonas sp. NPDC077659
CATGGCAACGGCTATGTCACCCGCTACGCGCACAATTCGCGCCTGGTGGTGAAGGTCGGTGATCTGGTCCGTGCCGGCCAGGAAGTGGCCAAGGCCGGTTCCACCGGCCGTTCGACCGGTGCCCACGTGCACTTCGAGGTATGGGAAAACGGCAACGTGGTCAACCCGCGCAAGTTCCTGGGTGACGGCGGCAATACCCCGGTGGGCCGCATCAGCCGCGGCTGAACCCAGGTAGGGATGCCGGGCCGCCCCCGGAGTACGGGGGCAGCGCCATAGGCGCGGGGGTGTGGAGGCCAGGTAAGCGGGGCCCGCGGTTCGCGCAGCGAACCGTGGGAGCGGCAGCGCGTATGCGCTGACGCGTACCCGGCCAGCGGCCGGCACTACCGCCTCGGGGTTGAAACCCCTCACGGCCGTCCCAAGCTACAATGGGTGTTGCCATCGACAGGGCGCCAGGCGCCCTGTTTCGTTTGCGGCGTACGGATTCCCAGGGGAAGACCGGGCCGCTGTGTCCATCCAACCCGGTTCCTTCAATGATCAACAGCCTGCTTACCCGCGTATTTGGCAGTCGTAACGAACGACAGCTGCGCCAGCTCAACCGCATCGTCGCCAAGATCAATGCGCTGGAGCCGGAGATCGAGAAGCTTTCCGACGAGCAGCTGCAGGCCAAGACGCCGGAGTTCAAGCAGCGCATTGCCGGCGGCGAAGCCCTGGACAAGGTGCTGCCGGAAGCCTTCGCGGTCTGCCGCGAAGCCGGTCGCCGCGTGCTGGGCATGCGCCATTACGACGTGCAGCTGATCGGCGGCATGGTGCTTCACCTGGGCAAGATCGCAGAAATGCGCACCGGTGAAGGCAAGACCCTGGTCGCGACCCTGCCGGTGTACCTCAACGCGCTGGAAGGCAAGGGCGTGCATGTGGTCACCGTCAACGACTACCTGGCCCGTCGCGACGCCGCCCAGATGGGCAAGCTGTACAACTGGCTGGGCCTGAGCGTGGGCGTGGTCTACTTGAAGTTGGCTTCGCGACCATTGGTGTCGGTCAGCACACCGCGGTCCATGACC
>NZ_JBNNHG010000307.1:0-1050 GCF_050268705.1 Stenotrophomonas sp. NPDC077659
CCATGACCGCCCGCAAGCGCTATTGGCTGATGAAGTCCGAACCGGACGCTTTTTCCATCGATGATCTGGCCAAGGTGAAGGTCGAGCCCTGGAACGGGGTGCGCAACTACCAGGCGCGCAACTTCATGCGCGACGGCATGCAGGTCGGCGACGGCATCCTGTTCTACCACTCCAATACCAAGGTGCCGGGCATCGTCGGCCTGGCCACGGTGGCCAGCGCGGCCTACCCGGACGACACCCAGTTCGACCCGACGTCCGATTACCACGACCCCAAGAGCACGCGCGAAAACCCGCGCTGGATGCTGGTGGACGTCGGTTTCGAGCGCAAGCTGAAGCAGGTGATCGCGCTGGACGAGATCAAGCTGCACGCCGACGAACTCGGCGAGGGCTTCCCGCTGGTTGCCAGGGGCAACCGCCTGTCGGTGTTCCCGGTGACCGCCGCGCAGTGGAAGCTGCTGCTTTCGCTGGAAAAGAAATCCTGATTCCCTGCCTGAGAGTTCTCCCATGTCCGAAGCCAAGCGCCTGGCCGCCGAGAAAGCCATCGAATACGTCGAAGACGGCATGATCGTCGGTGTCGGCACCGGTTCCACCGTGGCCTATTTCATCGATGCCCTGGCCCGCATCCAGCACCGCATCAAGGGCGCGGTGTCCAGTTCCGAACAGAGCACCGCGCGCCTGAAGCAGCACGGCATCGAGGTGATCGAACTGAACCACAGCGGCAACCTGTCGCTGTACGTGGACGGCGCTGACGAGTGCGACCCGAACAAGTGCCTGATCAAGGGCGGAGGCGCCGCACTGACCCGCGAGAAGATCATCGCCGAGGCCAGCGAGCGTTTCATCTGCATCGTCGACCCGAGCAAGCAGGTGCCCGTACTGGGCGCGTTCCCGCTGCCGGTGGAAGTGATTCCGATGGCGCGCAGCCTGGTCGCCCGCCGGATCCGCGACATGACCGGCGGCCAGCCGACCTGGCGCGAAGGCGTGGTGACCGACAACGGCGGCCGTTGGCGGTGGCCGCGTGGAAGCGGCGCTGCTGGCCAGCGAAGACCGGCT
>NZ_JBNNHG010000308.1:0-1049 GCF_050268705.1 Stenotrophomonas sp. NPDC077659
GCTGCGTGACTACCTGCGCATCGGCTTCAACCCGCGCTTCCTGCGCCTGGCCCTGGCCGGCAGCGTCAATTTCGGCGGCATCTTCCTGTACATCGCCTCGGCGCCGGTGTTCGTGATGCAGCACCTGCACCTGGGCGAAGGTGGCTTCGCCTGGTTGTTCATTCCCACCATCGGCGGCATGACCACCGGTTCGTTCCTGTCCGGGCGCATGGCCGGGCGCACCACGCCCACCCGTCAGATCGGCATCGGTTTCACCCTGTGCGCGGTGTCAGTGCTGCTCAACGTGGGCTACGTGAGCCTGGCGCCGCAGTTCGCCCTGCCGTGGGCGGTGCTGCCGATCTTCCTGGGCGGCATGGGCATGTCGCTGATCTTCCCGATCCTGGCGCTGGCGGTGCTGGACATGTACCCGCATCAGCGCGGCCTGGCGTCCTCGTTGCAGGCGTTCATCCAGCTCATGATCAGCACCGTGGTGGCCGGCGTGGTGTCGCCGCTGCTCAGTGGCAGCCCGCTGCACCTGGCGCTGGGCCAGGCCGCCTTCTTCGTCGGCGGCTTCGTGTTCTGGTACTGGGAACACCGCCGCGAACGCGCAGTGCAGGCAGTGGCCACCGGCCACTGACCGGCCGCTGCGGCGGTGGCGGCCGGTCAGTGAAACGGCGCCGTTGCCGGGGTGCGCTATCCTTGCGCCCCCTCGTAGCGGTATCACCTCCCCATGTCCACCACCTCCAAGACCCGTCGCGACCAGCGTCGCCGCCAGGAAGAGAAGGCCGCCAACAAGGCCGCCGCCCAGGCATCGCCGGTCGAACCGCATGCCGAACTGCGCGATGCGCAGCGCACGCTGCTGGCGGGCGTGGTGCGCCGTGATGGCGAATGGGTGCTGGGCATGGATGGCCGCATCGCCGGCCACAGCGAGAGTGCCGCGCAGGTGCTGGCGCTGATCATGCAGGCCGGTGAACTGCACGAGCGCAAGGGCACGCCGGTGCGCCTGATGTATTCCGACGCGCTGCGCGATGCCGCGCAGGCTGAGGCCAGGGAGAAGGGCCAGACCTTCG
>NZ_JBNNHG010000309.1:0-1030 GCF_050268705.1 Stenotrophomonas sp. NPDC077659
GGGCCGGGGTGGTGGTCGGGGCAGGCGCAGGCGCCACAGGTGCGGCCGCACTGGCGCAGATTACGCTTACGCTTGGTCGCTTTCTTCGTGAGGATGTGGCTGCGGTTGGCGTGGCCGCACTTGTACTTGCCCGAGGCGGTCTTGCGGAAACGCTTGGCCGCTGCCCGGTTGGTCTTGATCTTGGGCATTGCAATGTCCTTGATGGGGGTGACCCTGGTTTCTGACTGATCTGGCGGTGGCCTGGGCCACTCTTTCCGTCCTGCCATGATCGGCGTACGACCCGTCCTGGGTGGGTCGAGCCGGGCATGATACAGGCAAAACCGCCCTGCCACCAGTCCCTGCAACCCATTCCGGCATGAATTACCGGGATACCGCAAAAGTAAAGGGACGCCGCTGGCGTCCCTTTACCCTGAACCATTCAGCCAGGCGCCCCGAAAGGCGGCCCGTCAGGCCTCAGGTCTTCTTCTTCGGCGCGATCATCATGACCATCTGACGCCCTTCCAGGCGCGGACGGGATTCGATGACGATGTCCTCGCCCAGATCGGTCTCGATCCGGTTGGCCATCTCGCGGCCCAGCTCCTGGTGACTCATTTCACGGCCACGGAAGCGGATGTTGACCTTGATCTTGTCGCCTTCCTCAAGGAAACCGCGCATCTTGCGCAGCTTGATCTGGTAGTCGCCCTCGTCCGTGACCGGACGGAACTTCACTTCCTTGATCTCGACCTGCTTGGTCTTCTTCTTGGCCTCGCTGGCCTTCTTCTGCGCTTCGAACTTGAACTTGCCGAAATCCATGATCTTGCTGTCCGTCGGATCGGCCTGCGGCTGGATTTCAACCAGGTCCAGGCCTTCATCTTCGGCCATGGACAGCGCTTCGTCGCGCGACAACACGCCGATCATTTCACCGTCACTGCCGATCACGCGGACGCGCGGCACACGGATTTCCTGATTCTTGCGGTTCTGTTTGTTGTCAGGGGTCGCCGATCTGGCCGGTTTCGATTCGCCCGGCCCGGATGACCACATCAAGCTGTTC
>NZ_JBNNHG010000310.1:0-1010 GCF_050268705.1 Stenotrophomonas sp. NPDC077659
AGCAGTCCGCCGCGAGGCCGCGCAGGCGCAACAGCATGGCGATGCCCTGGCCCAGGCCGAGAAGCTGGAGAAACTGCTGTCCAGCCGCGAGGGCATCGCCAACTACGTGTCCTACGTGGGCACCGGTTCGCCGCGCTTCTACCTGCCGCTGGACCAGCAGCTGCCGGCCACCAACTTCGCCCAGTTCGTGGTATTGGCCAAGGACATCACGTCGCGCGAATGCACCCGCGACTGGTTGCTGCACGAGGTGATCCCGAAGTTCCCGGACGTGCAGATGCGCGTGACCCGCCTGGAGAACGGCCCGCCGGTGGGCTACCCGGTGCAGCTGCGGGTGTCCGGCGAACACATCGCGCAGGTGCAGGCCATCGCACGCCAGGTCGAGGCCAAGGTGCGCGGGAACCCGCACGTGATGAACGTCAACCTGGACTGGAGCGAGCCGAGCAAGGTGGTGCGGCTGGTGATCGACCAGGAGCGCGCCCGCGCGCTGGGCGTGAGCAGTGCACAGGTCAGCCAGTTCCTGTCCAGTTCGCTGGCTGGGCAATCGGTGAGCGTGTACCGCGAAGGCAACCGCCAGATCGAGATGCTGCTGCGCGGTCCCGCCGATGAGCGCGACCAGGCGGAGCTGCTGTCGAGCCTGGCCATGCCCACGGCCAACGGCGGCAGCATCACGCTGTCGCAGGTGGCGACGATGGAGTATGGCTTCGAGGATGGCATCATCTGGCACCGCAACCGCCTGCCGACGGTGACCGTGCGTGCCGATATCAGCGATGGCATGCAGCCGCTGGACGTGGTGCACCAGATCCTGCCGACGCTGGACGGCATCCGTGCCGAACTGCCCAACGGCTACCTGCTGGAAACCGGTGGTACGGTGGAGGATTCGGCACGTGGCCAGAACTCGATCAAGGCCGGCATGCCGCTGTTCCTGGTGGTGGTGGCCACGCTGCTGATGCTGCATAGGCGGCCCGCGCCGCCTGGCAGCGTGGACTCAGCGCGGCCGGCAGCAAGGGCGA
>NZ_JBNNHG010000311.1:0-1009 GCF_050268705.1 Stenotrophomonas sp. NPDC077659
CATGCAGCGGCACCGCGCTGATCAGCAGCGGGAAGCTCAGGCTCATGCGGGTGGCTCGGCGTTGCCGCCGTACACGATGGCCGGGATCACACCGGCGTGACGCAGGCGGCGGCTCGCACCCTTACGCTGCAGTTCACGCTTGGTGACCTTGATTTCATGGGTCTTCGACATTTTCGACTACTCAGGTTGTTGCCCTGCCTTGCGGCCTGGCGGTTGAAGATGCTTCCGCGACCAGAAGCACCCGGGGTATGTCCGCGCCGTTGCCGGCAGGGACGAAAATCAATCGACGTACAGCGAGCTGACCGACTCGCCGAAGGCGATGCGGCGCATCGTTTCGGCCAGCATTTCCGCCACGCTCAGCTGGCGGATCTTGCTGCACACCCGCGCGGCGTCCTTCAGCGGGATGGTGTCGGTCACCACCAGTTCGTCGAGCTGGGAATTGGTGATGTTGTCCACCGCCGGGCCCGACAGCACCGCGTGGGTGCAGTAGGCGGCGACCTTGAGCGCACCGCGCGCCTTCAGGGCAGCGGCAGCGGCGCACAGGGTGCCGGCGGTATCGACGATGTCATCGACCATGACGCAGGTCTTGCCTTCGACGTCACCGATGATGTTCATCACGGTGGAGACGTTGGCGCGCGGGCGGCGCTTGTCGATGATCGCCAGGTCGGCATCATCCAGGCGCTTGGCCACTGCGCGGGCGCGGACCACGCCGCCCACGTCCGGCGAGACGACGATCAGGTTCTCGGTGCCGTAGGCGCGCCAGATGTCGGCCAGCAGCAGCGGGGACGCATACACGTTGTCCACCGGGATATCGAAGAAACCCTGGATCTGGTCGGCGTGCAGGTCGACGGTCAGCACGCGGTCAGCGCCGGCGGTGCTGAACATCTTCGCCGCCAGCTTGGCGGTGATCGGCACGCGCGAGGAACGCATGCGGCGATCCTGGCGCGAATAACCCCATGACCGACCTTGCCCCGCAGACCCCGATCGAGACCCTGCTGAAGGCCGCGAT
>NZ_JBNNHG010000312.1:0-1001 GCF_050268705.1 Stenotrophomonas sp. NPDC077659
CGGAAGTAGAACTGCGGACGGTAGCCCTTGAAGAACGGGGTGTGACGGCCGCCTTCGTCCTTCGACAGCACGTACACTTCGGCGTCGAACTTGGTGTGCGGCTTGATCGAACCCGGCTTGGCCAGAACCTGGCCGCGCTCGACGTCGTCACGCTTGGTGCCGCGCAGCAGCAGACCGGCGTTGTCGCCTGCCTGGCCCTGGTCCAGCAGCTTGCGGAACATTTCCACGCCGGTCACGGTGGTCTTCTGCACCGGACGGATGCCGACGATTTCGATTTCTTCGCCGACCTTGATCACGCCGCGTTCGATACGACCGGTCACCACGGTGCCGCGGCCCGAGATCGAGAACACGTCTTCCACCGGCATCAGGAACGGCTTGTCGACGTCACGCTCCGGGGTCGGGATCCAGCTGTCGAGCGCGTCGACCAGCTTGATCACGGCCGGCACGCCGATGTCGCTCTGGTCGCCTTCCAGCGCCAGGCGGGCCGAACCCGAGATGATCGGGGTATCGTCGCCCGGGAAGTCGTACTTGCTCAGCAGCTCGCGGACTTCCATTTCGACCAGTTCCAGCAGCTCGGCATCGTCAACCATGTCGGCCTTGTTCAGGAACACGACGATGTACGGCACACCGACCTGACGCGACAGCAGGATGTGCTCGCGGGTCTGCGGCATCGGGCCGTCAGCGGCCGAGCACACCAGGATCGCACCGTCCATCTGGGCGGCACCGGTGATCATGTTCTTGACGTAGTCAGCGTGGCCCGGGCAATCGACGTGGGCATAGTGACGGGTGGTGGATTCGTATTCGACGTGCGCGGTCGAGATCGTGATGCCACGCGCCTTCTCTTCCGGAGCGGCGTCGATTGCCGAGTAGTCCTTGAACTCGCCACCGAAACGCTCGGCGCCGATCTTGGTCAGTGCGGCGGTCAGCGTGGTCTTGCCATGGTCGACGTGACCGATGGTGCCGACGTTGACGTGCGGCTTGGTGCGCTCGAACTTACCCTT